>JACREP010000062.1 GCA_016218185.1 Candidatus Gottesmanbacteria bacterium
CAAGGTCCAGCGGCAATGAGGAAATCGGAGACGTCCGCATTTCTGCGTACGCCTGCGTGAACCTTCGGATGACGTCTTTTAAATCCTCCAGTTGCCATGCATCTCCTGATATCCCTTGTATGTGATGAACTAACAGTTCATGAAGGTGCGAAAGGGTATCAACTAAAAACATTTTTACGTCTTTCCCATCCCGCACCAGACCCGCAATATCCGCTAAAGACTCTTTTGCCTGACGCCGAGCAACATGCATCAGAAATGTTTCTATGGTCTTTTCCTCACTGACCGACAACAAACCCCGCACTGTATTTTTGCTAATCTTTCCTTTATGGAAACTTACCTGCTCCAAAAGTTTCACCGCATCGCGGAATGATCCATCCACCGTTTCGGCGATGGCGGCAAGTGCTTCATCCTCTATTCTCCCAAGCTCTTCTTTTTTGACAATGCGCCTAAGCGCGTGCACTAATTCGTCGGTCGTTGCTTTGGTAAATACCAACGAAATACACCGCGACTTGATCGTTGCCGGCACCTTCTGCGCATCGGTCGTTGCCAGCACAAATACTGCGTGCTTGGGCGGCTCCTCCAAGGTTTTGAGGAGCGCATTAAACGCTTCAGTCGTGAGCATGTGTACTTCGTCAATGATGTACACCTTATAGGAGGCAGACGCCGGAGAAAGAGAGATCGCGTCCCGAAGTTGCCGCATTTCATCAATGCCGCGGTTGCTTGCGGCATCGATTTCCAACACGTCCACGTTTCGTCCTTCCGCAATCGACGTGCACTGGTCGCACTTGCCGCAGGGTCCTGAGGCAGCCGTTGGACGGGTGCAATTAAATAATTTGGCAATCAACCGTGCTGCGGTGGTTTTTCCCGCCCCGCGGGGGCCGCTGAAAAGATATGCATGAGGCAATTCTTTGATGTTTTTATTAAGAAGCGTCAGGAGTTGCTCGCGCACCGATATGTTATCGATTTCCCCAATCACTTGCGGACGATAGATACGGTAGAAAGACATAGTTCATTTGTCATTGCGAGACCATTCTGACGGCGAAGCAATCTCTCAAGAAACCGAGATCACCACGCCCTTCGGGCTCGCGATGACATTATTCTGGATGATGGATTCCCAAAAGATGATTCAATCCATGCAATACCAACTCTATAATCTTATCATCCACCAGTTTATTTTCCTCCGCCGCACCAGCCACCGCTTGAGGGTAAGATATAACGATATCGCCCAAACGCAAGATGCCGTCCGGCGGATCGACAAACGGACCATTATCCTGTGCTTCGTTTATGCCAAACGAAAGCACATCCGTCGTATCGCCGACGTTGCGGTATTTTTTGTTCAGCTGCCGCATTTGCCGGTCGCCCACGACGGAAATACCCACTTCGGTTTTACCCTTCACTTTACCGCCGAGTACGTCGGTCACGGCATCGATAACTTTTTTTCTCCCAACCGGAAAATGTGATTCGGTCTGAAATAAAACAGAAATCATAGATAATTACTTTTGTAGCATCTGTTTCAAAAGCACTGCTATTCGTCCCCCGTCTGCTTTTCCTGCAACCTTCTCCATCGCCTTTTTCATTAAAAGTCCGAAGTTCGTCTCCCCTGATGCCACGACCGGCGCAAGGAGTTTCTTGAGTTCTTCGTCGCTTACTTCTTCAGGCGAGTATTCCAGCAGGATAGTAAGCTGCGCTTTTTCTCGGGCAGCCAGATCCGTCCGGCCCGCTTTTTCAAATGCTTCAACGGACTCCCGGTGCGTTTTCACCTGCTTTTTTACAACAACTGCAATATCCTGCTCCGTGAGCGAGGTTTCCGCTTTATTTCCGTATTTTGCAATCGAGTCGTTTTTCACCGCAGCGATAAGGAACCGCAGGGTTTCCACCCGTTCGGATTTACCGGCTTTTAACGACTCATTCAGGTCCTGTTGCAATGACGTAATGGTCATGGACGATAGCTCCTGTTGGGATGTCGGAGTCTCCTTTGCAGTTCACGCTTCTTTTCTTTACGTACCTCGGCTGGTTTCTGATAAAATTCCCTTTTTTTCAGATCCTGCAAAATTCCTTCCGCCAGAACTTTGCGCGTAAACTTTCTGATGAGCGAATCCGATGTATCACCCGGTTGTGCTTTGACAAATACCATAAAAAAATAACACCTCCTTATAGTTTCCTATATTTATCCACGTTCCCTAAAACATGTACATGCAAATGATCTATGAGTGCCGCACCTTTCCCGTTTGTCACTAATCGGTATCCGCTCAGTGACTGGTCTTTAATAATGTTCTTTACCACACCCATCACAGCGGCGACAAGTTTCTTGTCTGCCTCAATAAATTCCGCCACATGTTTTTTGGGAATAACCAGCAGATGCACCGGTGCCTGCGGATGGATATCGTTGATAACCATCACATCCTTATCCTGATAGACCGATTTTGACGGCAGTTCTCCTGAGATGATCTTACAGAAAATGCAATCAGACATTTTTTATCACCTCAATAATTTCTTGTAAACTTTTCTTGGTCGGTTTCATATCCGGATTCTTTGATGAACCGTTTAAGACCATGTGCCGGCTGGCATGCAGAAACCACGTCGCCGCGGGTTCTGCAGCTTTTAACGTTTCATATATTGCCGTCAGATCAATATCTGCTTTCGGCAATGACTTTATCCGCAGATATCCTTTGTTCGGATCCTTGCGGACCACCACCGCATACCCCATTTTTTGACCCAGATGCACGACCTCATCGTTAACCGTCGTGACACCGACTGCTTTCCCCCACCTTGTACTAAACTCTATACTGTTTTCCCGAAGCTCTTTTTCCGCCCACACTTTATTTTGCAATACTTTGTAAATGCCGTCCAGCGCCTGCATGCCCAGTTCAACAATTTTAATCGGATTTTCGCTAAAAATGAGCCGCCACCCGTCGATCTGTCCGACCAGTCCGAAGTCCCAAAAATCCGCTGTCGGATTTGGGTAAAACGCCTCGCGGAAATGATCCACGTCATTGACCACCGCCACCAACCGCGCCAAAGCGGCATCCGCGCCCTTCCGCCGCTTCACTTCTTCATAAACAAGCAACGAAGCACACGTATCCGCATCTGTTTGATGGTGATCAAATTTTCCAAACCCCGTGTCAACGTGCAGAATATCCGGGTTATCATCCGGCGGCTTATCCTCAAGAGTACCCCCCGCCGGTACAAATGCAAAACTCGCTTCTTCCCAACCGGCAAACTTGGTTTTAACCAACCAAATGGACGTGATCGCATCCAAATCCGGGCCGATGTGGGTAACTACCGTTTTCACCGGTTAAGTATACCGCCTCTTACTAAAAACCACAAGCTAAGACTTCTAGCCTCAAGGGCGGGCCTTGAATTCACAGCTCTTAAGGATTAACATAGATATATGACACAACGAGTGATACCTTTTCAATCCGATTCTTACTATCATATCTACAATAGAGGACATAATAAGCAAACTATCTTTATCGATTACAAAGATTACGCCCGCTATCTGAAACGCCTCAAGGAATACCTCAAAAAACATAAAGTTACCCTTTTGGCTTATTGCCTCATGCCAAATCATATCCACTTGCTTCTCTATCAAAAAGGTGACGAACCCATTGATCGTTTTATTCACCGGCTCCATACCGCATTTACCATGTATTTTAATAAAAAATATGAACGCGTCGGGGCGGTGTTTCAAGGAAGATTCAAGGCAAAACTTATCGAAACAGACGAATATCTTCTTCATGTCTCACGATACATCCACATAAACCCACGAGAAATTCTCCACGCTCAAGGGCGGGCCTTGAGCTCACAGATCGAAAATTACCCGTGGTCATCGTATGGTGAATACGTCAAATCGCGACTCACCCGCGTGTGCGATCCGACAACCATCCTTCAATATTTCTCAACTGCGCCAATACACGGAAAAACTACCTACAAATCTTTTGTCGAGGAATATCTCGGTGTTGCCAACGCGGATCGTTTGGCAGAAATAAGCAACGGCCGTTTCTAGCCTCAATAGCCTCAAGGGCGGGCCTTGAGCTCAGAGCTAATACGCTTGCGCAAAGAGCCAACGGTGGGTAGCTGGCTTGCCGCAGTGGACGCACAGGGCCTTCTCTTCTGGTGCATTCAATGGCAGACAACGCGTGGATGCCTTTGTTTCTTCTTTAATTACTGCCTCACAACTGGCCTCTTCGCACCAAAACGCACGGATAAATCCTCGGGTAGTACTCATAATCGTTTTAAATTCTTCGTATGATGCCGCTTCCCGCGTGTTCTCGTCCAGGAATTTCTTTGCCCGATGATACAGGGCCTTTTGTATATCATCCAGCAGCCGTTGGGTCTGGACTAACATAGCCGCCCGCGTCACGGTGACCTTCTCGCCGGTATCGCGCCTGACGATCGTCACCGTGCGGTCGCTTACTTCCTTCTGACCTACTTCAAACCGGCATGGCACGCCTTTGACCTCCCATTCGTTAAATCTGCGGCCGACGCTGGGTTCCTCCCGGTCGTCTACCCGGGTACGGATGCCGGCGTTCGTTAAGGCTTCCTGTAGATCGCGGCAATAAGTCAATACAGCAGATGCATCTGATCCGCTTTTAACAATCGGCATAATTACCACCTGAATGGATGCAATTTTGGGAGGAAGGATCAAGCCGTTATCATCCCCATGCGTCAAAAACAACCCGCCCAACGAGCGTGTTGAAAGTCCCCACGACGTCTGCCA
>JACREP010000061.1 GCA_016218185.1 Candidatus Gottesmanbacteria bacterium
ACGCCAATTATTTTATATTTCACCATTTTATCTGCAAGAAACAGGATTTTCTCTTCCCATGTCTTAGGAGCTGTCAATGGGTCAAGGATGGCATGGAGCGGATGGGCTTTTACCAGTGCCGCTACTTCCTCCATCCCTTCCGTATTCAAAATTCTTACTGCCGTATCCGGGTGCTGCTCGCCGGGAAGCTTTGCTGCATTCTTATCAATATCATGTAGCAATGCTCCTGCCAATAGTAATTGTTCATTAATTTGGCATTTGGCATTTGGCATTTGGCATTGCCTTGCCAACCCCACCGCCACTTCTGCCACCAGCGTCACATGGAGCCGTTTTTGCTGCGGAAGATGGTATTTGTCCCACAATGCTTTTGCCTGGGTTTGGGTTGGAATCATAAAAAGAAAAAAAGTCCCACCGCTGCAACGGCTGCCATACTGCCGCCGAAATAAAAGGCCGCAGCCGGTTGGTATGTTTGCCAAAGAAATCCTGCGACAAGTGATGCTCCAAAGAGTGTAATCCCGGTCACCATATTATAGACGCCGTACGCTGTGCCGTGCCGCTTAGGTATAACAATATCAGAAATATATGCCCGGGCCGATCCTTCTGTAAGTCCGTAATACAATCCATACAGTAAAACCAAAAGAATCATGGCAGTTCGGGAAGTCGAACCGCCAATCAAAAAATAAACGGTTGTATAAAACAACCACCCCAAAACCAGAAGTGTTTTCCGCCCGATGTGATCAGATAAACTGGACAGCGGCAATGCAGAAAGAGAGGAAACCAAACTGTATCCTGCAAGAAGAATAAAAATTTGCCAAACCGGCAATCCGACCAACTGCGCTTTCAGCACAATAAACGCATCGGACGAATTTCCCAGAGTAAACAAAAATGATAACGCCAGAAATACGTAAAATTTGTTCCCAAGATTGTTATGAAAACTGAATGATATTTTTTCTTTTATCTTTCTGGGTACATCATGCACAAAAAACGCAAGAATGCCGACGTTGGCAATAAGCGGAGCAACCACCAGAAGGACAATGGAATGAAACGTGGCATCCGTCAGAACGGGAGCTCCGTGTTGCGTATAGAGTAATATCGCACTTGCCAAAAGAAGCCCTACCACAGCCCCGCCATTGTCAAACATCCGCGTCAGTCCAAATGCCCGTCCCACGTGCCCTTTCTCTGCTGACTCCGCAATGAGTGCATCGCGCGGCGCATCGGCAATACCTTTGCCGCTGCGATCCAAAAATCGAATAACGAGAATCGACGGCCAGGTCGTAGTCCACAATAACAACAAAATAAACGCCCGGAGCACTTGCCCAACTACCACGATCGGCTTGCGCGCATGCATCACGTCGGAAAGATACCCGGAAATAGGCTGAAGCAGTTGCGGTGTCGCATTGGCAACTCCTTCTATGAAACCTATGATAGTTACTGAAACTCCAAATACGTTGGCAAGAAACAGAGGGATAGTTTTTTTAATCGTTTCCCCGCCAATGTCATTCAAAAACGATACCAGAGAAAGGAAAAAAACATTTTGCGGAAATCCGAACACGCTTGAGTGGGCGCCCTTTTTCTTATTGAAGGACCTCATAGGTGTTTATGCCGGCCGCGAAGATTCCCTATTAAAGTATCCCAATGCCTGAAGGACAAGCTCGCGTGTTTCTTTTGGGCCGTGGGAATAGGTGTTGATAATAAGATCATAATGCTTGGGATCCCAAAAGTCAGATATAGCATACATACGTTTCCATTTTGCCAAGTTGGCCTCTTCCCGTTCCTGAAGATGGTGCTTTGCTTCCTCCACCGTCAGATTGTCCCGATTGACAATGCGGTCAATCCGAAGTGCCTCATCACACATGAGAAGTACTTTTAACACGTGCGCTAGCCCCCGCATGTTCCACCCGGCAATCCAGGACTCAACGACTATGTGCACGTTGGGATCGGAAAGTTTCTGCCGCATTTCGGCATCAATCTTGTGATCTATCTCATCTCCGTAGTCCGTTGCCTTGTGGTGCTTGGGGTCGTCGGATCGGTGCGCCCCGCGCTCGATGGCAAATTTCCGCGCCCACTCGCCGCCGGAAAAAAACTCCCATCCCAACGGCTCTAAATATGGTCTGAGGTTACCCAGAAGTGTTGACCTTCCCGCCCCGGGCCTTCCGGAAATAGCAATACTACTGTATTTCAGCTGTCCTTGCTTCTCCATAACGGTATTATATAATGAAGTATGTCAATTGAGTATCTCCCGGTTTCATGGCAACAGTATCATGCCTACGCGCAGCAATTAGCCGAAGAAATTTTGACGAAAGACGGTCCAGTGGATGAAATCGTGGCCATATCCCGGGGAGGATTAACCTCCGGCCATTTGTTAAGCGATCTTCTGCGCATCCCCATTTCTACGTTTAGCATTCAGAGCTATACCGATATTCAGAAACAAGGCGAGGTAACAATTACCGCAGGACTCCAGACTTCGATAGAAGGCAAGCTTGTACTCCTGGTAGATGATGTATCGGACACCGGCAAGACGCTGGTGCGGGCCCTCGAGTACCTCAAGGATTTCAAACCGAAAAAAATAACCACTGCCACGATGTTTTACAAACCCCACTCCGTGTTTAAACCTGACTTCTACGCGCAAGAAACAAGCAGGTGGATTTTGTTCCCCTATGAGCCCACGGAGATGATTTCGCTTATCTTTACCGCCAAAAAAAAAGAGGGGAAGTCGGAAAAAGAAATTACTGCGTTTCTCAAAAGTCTCAACTATACTCCGGAGCGCATCTCCTTCGTCCGCCGCTTCCACGTAAAGTGACAATCATATTGTCATTCCGAGCGAAGTCGAGGAATCTCAGTTTTTCCCCTTGACTATCACCTATTAGTGGGATATATCTATGTTACTAGGGCTGGACATGCGCCCTATTTTTGATGGTTAGTTAACGAGCCGAGTCTTCGAGGCGAGTTAACTAACCATCAATCCCGTACTCGCGCCCCTCGGGAGTGCGAGGCTGCAAGCCTCCAGACCGAGGTAAGCGTAGTATCGGGATGAATGGGCGCAGAAAGGAAATCTATGCCTCCTCCTCCAACAGAAACAAAAACCATTCTCTTGGCTGCCGGAGAAACTCATACACTTGATGGTCTCGTGGTACAAAGAACTTCAGATGGATTTCTCCTCACTGGACCGACGGGGTTTGATGAACAACCCAGAACGGACAGTGTTGCCGGAAAATCTTTTTCTATCGGCCAAGATGTTTTTCTCGCCCCTGGCGGCGAAGCAGTGCGCCAGATAACCATATTTCAAGCACGATAATCCACTCTTGTCAGCTCTCTGTCAATACAGTAGAATAGAGTATGGCGGCACAAAACCTCAAAAGTGACCTTGCCTACCTCAAACAAGAATTTTTGCGCGAGGCAAAAGTCATAGACCCCGACCGCGGGTACATCTCCGTTTCCTCGTTTAACCTGCGGATGAAACCAACGGTTCTCAAAGCTGCTGCCAAGGTCATTGCCCACGAATTTGCAAACGAAAAAATTGACATCGTCCACGGCATCCCGCACTCGGGTAATTATCTGGCCACCGCCGTTTCCTTAGAGCTGGGAGGAAACACCAGACTTCACAGCTCCCGCAAAGAT
>JACREP010000064.1 GCA_016218185.1 Candidatus Gottesmanbacteria bacterium
ATGGCAAAAGATATTCCTTCCCGGTCGGCCATCTCGGCGGTATTATCCTACCGCCTTTTCCGATACTTATGGTTCGGCCAGATTACTTCCCAGTTGGCCCTGAACATGCTTATTTTTGTGTTGGCACTGGTCGTGTATCAGGCAACCGGCAGCAACGCGGCGGTGTCCGGATTGTTTTTAGCTTACGGAATCCCGGCGGTATTTTTCGGCATGGTGGCCGGAGCGGTGGTGGACCGGCTGGACAAACGGTTTATCCTTTTGTCCTGCGACATCACCCGCGCGATCCTGGTGAGTGTTCTTTTTTTTGCGACCCGCTACATAGGGGTAATCTATTTGTTTGTTTTTTTAAACGCCCTCATCAACCAGCTTTACGTGCCGGCAGAAGCCCCGACCATCCCGCGGCTTGTGCCGGAAAAAAACCTCGTGTCTGCCATCAGTCTGTTTTCATTTACCTACTATAGCAGCATGGCGTTGGGCTTTATCCTGGCCGGGCCGGCGCTGCGGGTGTTTGGGAATCAAGGGTCGCTCCTTTTTATTTCCGGTTTATTTCTACTTGCCTGCCTTTTTGTGTCGCGGCTGCCGAAAGAGGAAGATGGCGCGGAAAAACTCACGAGGATTTTACGCTACAAAGCGCTCTATATTTTTCAGCGCGTCCTTTCTGATCTCTCGGAGGGATTGCGGTATGTGGCAAACCAACCTACGTTGTCCGATGCGTTGTTTTTACTCACCGGGACCCAAGTGATTCTGGCAATTTTAGGGACGCTCGGACCCGGATTTGCCGACCGGGTGCTGGGGATCGACGTGCGGGATGCGTCAGTGGTGATTGTGGGACCGACGGTAGCTGGCATCATCCTGGGTGCCTTGTGGGTTGGGTCCCGCGGGTTTCGAATTCCTGCGGAGCGGCTTATTCGTACCGGTATTGTGAGTGCCGGGACGCTCCTTATGGCTATTGCCGCATCGGTGACCGTCGCCCGGTGGGGATGGTTCGGGTTGCCGCGCTGGGTGGTACTTCCGTTTTCATTCTTGCTTTTTTTCCTGTTGGGGGTGGCCAACAGCCTATTGGACGTACCGGCAAACAGTTTGCTTCAAAAAGAGGCAGCCGGTGACATGCGCGGCCGGGTGTACGGCATGCTGGCCGCGGCAGTGGGCGGCTTGGGGATGCTTCCGGTAGTTGTGGGCGGGGTGCTGGCGGATGTCGTGGGTGTGGGAAAAGTGATTTTCCTTCTTGGGGCTGTTGTTCTTGTCTACGGGGTATGGCGAGTACGGTATAATAGAATATAAAGTATGTTGCCAATTCTTTTTTCTATCGGCGGCGTGCACGTTGCAAGCTTCAGCGTATTTCTTATTTTCGCCTGGCTGGTATGGTCGTTCGTGTTTTGGAAGATGCTTCGAACCCAGGCAGTAGAAGAAGAACGGATTTTTGACCTGACGTTCTATGCAACGCTTTTGGCAATTGTCGGGGGAAGGGCGGGATATGTACTGACCCATTGGGATCAGTTTAGCGGCGACTGGTTGGCCACGGTTGCTTTGTGGGTCGCGCCGGGGCTTTCCCTGTACGGAGCGCTCATTGCGGGTTTACTTGTACTGGTGTATCTGGCGCGCAGATATAACGTCCGGTTGGGTCATGTGCTGGACGGGCTTGCGTTTGCCTTTCCGGCGGCAGTCGCCGTGGGGGAAATCGGAGCACTGTTGGACGGGTCCACCGTGGGGCTTCCGACGCGCCTGCCGTGGGCAGTTTCGTTGGTTGGGATTGTGGGGAAGCGCCACCCCGTTCCCGTGTATGAACTGGTGTTTCTTGTCGTTATTCTGGTAGCCCTTTCTTTTTTGGCCGGCCGAGCGGAACAGAAGAAATGGGCATATGGGGTACTGGGCATTTGGTTTTTTTTGTTGTTTAGCACGGCCATGTTTGTGCTTGAATTTTTCAAAGAGAGTCCTGTATACTGGAGGTTGCGCGCCAATCAATGGGTGCTGGTGGCAATATTTGCGGAAACACTCGGCGCGTTTTATGTGCGCGGCGGCGGCAGGGAAGTTATGCGGCCGATCATCGCGCGCATAAGACAACGTATACGTCACGGTATAGGAGAACTCTATGGACGCATTTCCAAGCGACGTGCTGGTAACCATACGACAACATCTTGAAGAAGAAAAAGTGCGCATTGCCGGCCGCATTGCGGAGCTTCAGGTGCAGGACCCGTTTTCTGATCCGGATCGGACCAATGATAATGCCGCATCGGATACCGAAGCCAATGAAGAATCCAGCCATGACCGGTTTGCGGCACTTTTGGAAGAATTAAAGGGTCAGCTGACAGCAATTGAGGCGGCCCTTGAGCGCATTGCGAAAGGAACGTATGGCTTTTGCACCAACTGTGGTGAGATGATCGATACGGACCGCCTTGGGATTCTGCCGATGGCCACGCTGTGTCTTGTGTGTGAACAAAAAAAGAAGAAATAATGCAAATCCCCATACTTTACGAAGATGACGATCTTCTCGTTGTCAATAAACCGCCGGGAATTGTGGTGAACCGTGCCGAAAGCGTGAAGGTCGAGACGGTGCAGGAGTGGGTGGAGAAAAAATCTACAAATCTACAAATCTACAAATCTACAAATGAGAACAAAGATTTTGTCGATCGGGCGGGGATTGTGCACCGGATCGATAAAGAAACATCGGGGATACTTCTCATTGCCAAAATTCCGCAAGCGTTTATAGACCTCCAGCGGCAGTTTAAGGAGCGCCGGATCAAAAAAACATACCTCGCCATTGTACACGGCGTTCTTGAACCCAAAGAGGGCGAAATCCGTGCACCGGTTGGCAGACTTCCGTGGAACAGGGAGCGTTTTGGAGTGGTTCCCGGAGGGAAAGAGGCGGTGACGAGATACCGTGTCATTGCGAGGAGCGAAGCGACGCGGCAATCCCACGATAAAAACGAGATCGCCACGCCCCGCTTAGCGGGGTCTCGCGATGACATTTCTCTTGTTGAACTTTACCCGGAAACAGGACGCACGCATCAGATCCGTGTACACATGAAATACATGAACCATCCCATTGTGGGAGATTACCTGTATGCAGGCAGGAAAACAGCGCGCAGCGACCGGACATGGGCCCCGCGCGTGATGCTCCATGCGTGGAAGCTTACACTTTTCCGTCCGTCGGACGGTAGTCCTTTACCGCTTGTTGCTCCGATTCCGCCGGACATGCAAACTATCATTGGGCGCTACTCTGGTATACTGGAGGAAGGATATGCATCGAAGGAAAAAACCATTCCGCCACTCGCATAAACACAAAAATCTTTTGTTTTTAACATTGGGCATTGTGGCGGCCGTGATTCTGTCCCG
>JACREP010000063.1 GCA_016218185.1 Candidatus Gottesmanbacteria bacterium
AAAAAACCCCAAATCCTCCATCGCCAGTATTTCTGCAATGGTGAAACAGTCATGAACCTCTGCTACATCCACGTCTTTGGATGAAATGCCTGCCGCTTTGTACGCTTTCTCGGCAGCTTCTTTGGTTGCGGCAAGCTCGACCAGGCTCTTGCGCTGCGCCAATCCCAACGTATCCGTTGCCACCGATGAAGCAATTATTTCAACATTTTTGATTTTTGATTTTTGATTTTTGATTTTAGCGGTGATTATCACCGCGCTTGCTCCGTCCGATATCGGCGAACAGTCCAAAAGCTTCAAGGGGTCAGCAATTTTTGAACTTTTCATCACAGCCTCCACCGTAATCTGATTATGGAATTGTGCATTGGGATTGAGGCTTGCATGAAAATGATTTTTGGCGGCAACTGCTGCCAGCTGCTCCTGCGTGGTCCCAAACTCAGCCATGTGCGCCTGGGCAAGAACCGCATAGAGCCCAGGAAATGTCGCGCCCGCAAGACGCTCCTCTTCGCTTCCCGCGCCCATCAGTGCCGTTGCCACGTCTTCCGGCTTATGGTCCGTCATTTTCTCAACACCCAATACCAAAACGGTTTCGTATTGCCCGGATAATACGCTGCTTACCGCATTGTGAAGTGCTAACCCTCCGGATGCACACGCGCCTTCGATTTTAAACGCCGGCACGCGGAGCCCTAATTCTTCCGCAAAAAACGCACCCAAGTGTTCCTGACCTCCGAGCATGCCGGAAAGCATGTTGCCCACAAAGAGCGCTTGCACAGCCTGCGGCCTGATTTCTGCGTCTGCAAGGGCTCCTGCTACCGCTTGCCGCGCCAATGTTCGCGGAGAGATTCCCCACAGCTCACCGAATTTGGTAGTAGATGCACCAGTGATAAAAATGTTCATAATCCGACCAATCCGACCAATTTACCAATCAATGGAAAACAAATGAGTTAATGATTCAATCATTGGTTCATTTCCTCATTCATTGGTCTGATTGGGTTACTGGTCTGGATTGATTCATTTGCTAAATCTTGTGCGTTTGCTTTAAGTAACCCAAATAATCCACATATGTTTTCTTTTGAATTTGTTGGTTCACTAAGTTTTGAGTTTTGAGTTTTGAGTTTTGAGTTTGCCGCAAGGCGGCTGTGGTTTCCCACAAAAACGCATCGCTTCCCGCGCCTGATCCGTAGGACACCATAAATATCTTTTGTCCCTGCTTGGCGATATCCAATACTGCTGCAAGACCAAGCATGGAGGAGGCAGAGTAGGGATTCCCAATACTATCCACGGTCAGTGACTGCGCCAGCTGTGCCGGGGTAAATCCGAGCCGACGGGCAACGTCGCGGGGAAATTTTCCGTTGGGCATGTGGAAGACACAGTAGTCGATGGTTGACGGTTTAGTCTGGGTTTGCGCAAGCAGACGAAGACCGGCATCCATCACATGGGCAAAATACGCAGGCTCCCCGGTAAACCGACCCGCATGCGACGGATACCGGATCCCGTCCCTGCGCCAAAAATCCGGCGTATCAGAAGAATAGGACGTATAAGAAAGGAGCTTTGCAATAACCTGGCTTTCATCAATCATGTCAATTTTTACACGACCGTGGGAAAATCGACGCGGTTCCCCTTTTTCTCTCCCTAGAAGAAACGCAGCGCCTGCAGCAGCCGATGTATACTCCAGTACATCGTGCGGCTTACTTTGTGCGGTATCGGCTCCTATAGCCAATCCGTATTTGATATGTCCGGATTCGATAAGGCCGGCGATTGCCTGCATGCCCGCGGTTCCTGCTTTGCACGCAAATTCCAAGTCTGCCGCCAGATAATTATTCCCGATTCCCAGAAGCTCTCCTACAATCGTTGACGTAGGATTGACGGCATACGGATGGCTCTCCGACCCCACAAAAAGCCCCTCGATAGACTCGGGGCTCAGTGCACTTGTTACAAGTGCACTTCGAGCACATTCCAACGCAATCGTTACCGCGTCTTCGTCAATTGCCGGCACGGATTTTTCCGCCACACTCAACGCACCGATCACCTCACTCGGCTCTTTTCTCCACGCCGCTGCTATATCGGAAATTTTAATCCGATACTGGGGTATGTATGTACCGTAACTAACGATACCAATCATAGTAAATTCAAAACTCCAAGCTCCAAATCCAAAATAATATCAAAATTCAAATATCAAAGTATAAAACATTTTTTGAATTTCCTTTTTTGTGCTTTGAATTTATTTTGGATTTTGAGTTTTGTGCTTGGTACTTCCTTGGCCACGAGCGAGTGTCTCGTGCGCTTGTGCAAGCGTCCCTTCCTCAAGCGACGACAAGAGAGAAATTTCCCCGGCCA
>JACREP010000065.1 GCA_016218185.1 Candidatus Gottesmanbacteria bacterium
ATTTGCTGTGGGCCATCCTTATCGCCACGGGATATGCGCAGGGGCTCTTGGACTGGATTTTTGACCTGCACTTTTTGGAAAACCCCTACATGGTCACGGAGTTTGCCGCAGACAAAGCAGTGCTCCTTGTGGTGGTGACGTTTACGGTAGGATTTGCGGGAGGCTACGTATTTGCGTGGCTTTGGAATACCGTGGGGAAGAAGAAATAATCGGTTAGTTGAGGTTTCCGGTCTCCTGGATGACCCGGATGGTGAGTGTTTGGCCGTCGCTGGCAAACAGGAAGCGGACCGGGTCGGCCAGCGAGTTGGTGATGTAGAGATTTTGTCTGGCATTGGCAGTTGGCGCGCCGGGCATATAGTAGATCGACACGCCGTACTCACGCGGCACTTGGGGAATGGGAGCAAAATTGTGGTTTGCGGGCACCTCGGCCTCAAGCCCCGCAGATTTGGCCGCCCAATACAATAAGGAAGCCAGGTGGCAGACGCCGTCGCCGAAAAGCGCGCCGCTGGACCGGAACCCGTCGCTATAATTAAAATGGCTTTTCATCGTTTTTATCGGTTTCCCTTTATATTGGTCCAGCACATCCTCGTGAAAGGCAAAGAGTTCGCCAGGAGCCAAGGAAAACGAGAATGTTTGAGGCTTTGTGACTTCATCCCATCGGATATCGGTCGGCTTGGTAATGTTGCCGTCCATGCGCGCGAGGGTGAGGAGAATATTGTCGGAAAACACCTTGTTAACCCAGGGGTCGGTGAAGCGGCGGCCTAGCGAAAACGAACGCTCGGTGCGCACCGTAGATCCCCCTGAAAAATAGGGAAACGCGTAAGCGTGCGTAGCAACAAGGGCGGCCGCCAGTAATGCGATAAGATGACCAGTAATCATAGATAAAAAAGGTCTCCGGAATGGAGACCTATAACGCGAATTATAACATACTATGGGATCTTTTGCAAGTTTTATTCAAGGGCGGTACAATGGGAGCGCATGAAGAAAGTCGCAGTTGCGGGGAGCCTCGTTTTCCTTGGGATACTGTTTTTGGTAGGTGTGCGGGTTTGGACGCAAAAACAACCGGTTACACCGTCAACCGTGCCTGCCAAAGGCAACATATTAACCTCGGAATTGTCCATCACCAGCCCTGCTTTTGCCAATGAGACAGCCATTCCCGCTGTCTTTACCTGCGACGGGGAAAACATTAGCCCTCCGATAGCCATTTCCGGCGTGCCGGCAGGCGCTCAGTCGTTGGTTTTAATCATGGACGATCCGGATGCGCCGGATGGGACGTTTACCCACTGGATCCTCATGGATATCCCGCCGCAAACGAGGATGATTGCGAAAGGAACTGTACCGGAAGGAGCAGTTGAGGGGGTGACGAGTTTTGACCGCCCGGGGTATCGCGGCCCGTGTCCGCCGTCCGGCTTGCACCGGTATTTCTTTACGCTTTTTGCTCTGGACCGGAAGTTGGGTTTTAATAACCAGACGACGCGGGGGGCACTGGAACAAGCCATGCAGGGGCACGTACTCGGCCAAACCTATTTTTACGGCCGCTACAACCGTAGGTAGATCGTATACACAAAAAAGTCACCCCCGCCGAGGTCGTATTTGTACGGTTCACTTCCCTGGAGAAAATTGTACTGCTTGAGGCTTTTTTCAATTGCCTTTTTGATACTCATCGCCTTCAGGTACCAGCCTGCATTTGGACAACAGGTTTTATCAAAGCCGGAATTATAAAGGAGCGAGGCTTCATTATGGATAAATGAAAGTGTCGCGGCAGCGGGTTCGTTCTCCATCGTTAAGACAAGAAGAGAGATGGAATCCTTGAATACTTCCGCAAGTTTCTGGAAAAATAGGGTCATTTCCGGAGTGAGAAATGCAGTTTTCTTTTTGTCTTTGCGCATAAGGAGAAGGAGCGTATTGCTATCCTGCGGTGGATTGCTGCTTTCAATAATTTGGACATTGGTGTGTTCCCGTTCAAACTTGCGGATTTTGCGGCGCAGCTCATGGCGGTTTTTGTAGGGGAGCGATTCCACGTACGCTTCCCAGGAAGATGGCAGATGCATGAGGGGCGTGGTGTCTTCTTGCGTGACGGTCGCGTTGGGGAGTTGTTGAAAAAAGGGAACTGTTGGCGAGGATTGCGGAACATTGCGCAGGCGGATTGAGGTTACACCATCCCGCTTAAGGAACTCCAACAGTTGTTTCCAAACATCAATTTTTTTTTCATCGGGACCGATGAGGTCCTGGTAATCGGAAATCTCCTCCCCGCCGGAAAAAATCACTTCATCATCTTTTCGCGCAAAGGGTGCGATGATGACATCATCAACTACAAGGACATATGGTTGCCAATCCTTACCCAATACCTCATACCAAAGCTCGTGCCACTGGTAGGTAAAAAATGGCGCATGGATGGCGTTGTTGACTAGCACATTATCCCAGGTGGTTCGGAGTGATGTATCAAAAAGCGCTTTGGTTATCATATGTGATATTATACCTGAAAGAGATTGCTTCGCCGTCAGAACGGTCTCGCAATGACAATCGTTAGATATGAAAGATAAATATTCTGCCGTGTGGGTGTCGCATTCATCGATCAGTGATTACCTAGCGTGTCCGCGGGCATATTACCTTAAAAATATCTACCGCGATCCCAAGACGAACCATAAGGTTATGTTCATGCAGCCGCCGTTGGCGCTCGGGCAGGCAGTACATGAAGTCGTAGAGTCGCTGTCCGTGTTGCCGGTTGGTGAGCGGTTTACCGAGTCATTACTTGCAAAGTTTGAGCGGGTGTGGCAAGGAGTATCCGGCAAACGCGGAGGATTTCGGGATACTGAAGAAGAGGAAGCGTTCAAATCCCGCGGGGTTGCCATGCTCCGGCGCGTCATGGAAAATCCGGGGATCCTCCGCAACAAAGCCATAAAAATCCGGCAGGATCTTCCGTCGTTCTGGCTTTCGGAGGAAGACAACATCATATTATGCGGAAAGATTGATTGGCTTGAATATCTTAGTGAGCTTGACAGCGTCCACATCATAGACTTCAAAACCGGAAAATTTGACGAAGACGGCGATTCCTTGCAACTTCCCATTTACTTGTTGCTTGCGACCAATTGCCAAACCCATCCCGTGGCGCGGGCAAGCTACTGGTACTTGGCGCGCGACAACGAGCCACAGGAAGTCCGTCTTCCGGAACTTGAAGAAGCGAAGAAACGCGTCATGGAAGCGGCGCGCACCATTGCTTTAGCACGAAAGCTTGATCGTTTTGTGTGTAAACACCGTGAGGGCTGCCGCGCATGCACGCCGTATGAAGCGATTGTTGCCGGCCGAGCGCAGTTTGTGGGCGTGGGAGGGTATAAACAGGATATCTATATATTGTAGGGAAGAAATAAGCATATGAGCAAACAGAATCCATTCAAACGAGTAAATTTTGTTATACTTACACCATGACACCAGCAGAGCCCGCACGTCCTGATACACCGCTTCCAATAACTCAGCCCTCAAAAATCCAGGAGGGGGGGTTTCTCCTCGATGCTGTTACGCCAGAAACAGACCCAATAGCGTTTAAACTGCTAAAGCAGAATGGATTTGAGGTAGCAGGCCAGCTTGGTGAAGGGTACTTTTCTACTGTTTATCTGGCAACTAATGGAACCGATAGCTCCACGCGCTTTCCGCATGTCGTTGCAAAGGTTATAAGAGATGTTCCCGATGCAGTAGTTATGGCAAAAGGTGAATACCAGAGATTAAACTTACTGGGGGCCATTCAACAACAACTTGGCTTACCGGTGGGTGAGCTCTATACGCCAATCCCACTGCTGCTTATCGGCGACGACAAAAAGACAATTGAAGTTATGGAGGCAGTCCCCGGTACATCGGTTAAAGATATTGTACGTGGCGGAACAACATTAACCGAAAGACAAACCATATCAGGAATGACCCAGGTAGCCCATTTATTTAGCATTTTGGAATCTCAAGATACCGACGGAGGTATTTTATTAGGAATGGGAAGGGATATGTATTTAGAAAACATATTTTTTGACGTAAAACCCGGAAATGAACTGGTGAAGACGAAGCTGATAGACTGGAGTTTGTTTATTACAAAAGATCAACTGCAGGGTGCACGAGAAAACGAACGATCCATAATGACTGAAGGTTTAGCCGCGGTTCTGATGGGATCCAAACATAACATTAATGCGGTAGCAGAAAGGAAAACAGGAATAGAAGGAATATTACGAAGAGTAGATGCGATGACTGCGGATGAAAAATGGAATACCTTAAATTCGGCTGTCAGACATATTATATTGAAAGGATTTGGAGTACTAAAAAGCCATCCTCAAGGCTATGCATCGCATGGGGAAATGCTTGACGATTTCCTTAAAGTGAACGGCATTCCTGCCTTGATTTTCGAGTGCGAGGACGCGCACAGTGCTGCCAAGGCCATGAGATTCACCGGTGATTCTGAAGCTGTGGCAAAATCAATCGTGCTCATTGATTCAAATTCAGAGCCTTTGCTCATAATAATTCTCGGCAAGGACAGAATAGATTTTGCCAAGGTGAAAAAATTGCTCAATGTCAGGGATGTAAGGCTCGCCGAG
>JACREP010000066.1 GCA_016218185.1 Candidatus Gottesmanbacteria bacterium
ATATTTGTCTGGATCAATACCCCCATTTTTAAGTACGACCGGATGAATCATGCCGGAACCAGCCAGTTCGAGCCAGCCTTCCTTGCATAAACGACAACCGCGGCCGAGACACACCCCGCAGGAGATGTCCACCTCAACTGAGGGTTCAGTAAATTGGAAGTGGAACGGCCGCAGACGGAATTTCCGCTCGGGTCCAAAATATTGCTTGACAAAATAATCGATAAAGCCTTTCAAGTGGCCGATGGAAACCTGGCGGTCAATATACATTCCCTCAAACTGGTGAAACATGGGAGTATGGGATACGTCCACTTGCCGTCGGTAACACTTAGCAATATTGATCATGCGGATGGGGAGCTTCCTTTTCTCCATTTCGCGGACCTGGCCGTTACTCGTATGCGGGGTTAGGACGATTTGTCCATACCTCTCTGCAAGGGTCTCGCCCTGTCTCCCGATGCTTTGCTTTCTGACAGGGCGAGACCCTGTCAGTCCTATAAAAAATGTTTCCCACTCGTCGCGCGCCGGGTGGTGCGGCGGCATATTGAGCGACTCAAATGCATACCAATCCCAGTCCACTTCTGGGTGCCGCACGCGGGTAAACCCAATCCGCTCAAATATGCGTGTGATCTCCATGATTGCTTGCGTGACGATATGCAAGTGTCCCTGTGGGGGTAACATTCCGGGCGCGGTGACGTCAATAAATTCTGGCATCGATGCATCGATGCGTCGATGCATCGATGCGGCCAATGCGTCCTCAATTGACTGTTTAACCTGATTAACGACTGCACCCACCTGAGCACGATCGGATAGGGGTACCAGACGGATTTGCTTGGTGAATTTGGCAAGTTCGCTTTTGGCGCCTAACAACTTCATCCGCAGTTCTTCTGGTGAAGCTCCGCTTGCTGCGATTTCTGCCAGTGCATCTTCCTGAGTCTGAAGCAGCATGCCGATGAAATTTGGCGTGGCAATGACTTCATCCGCGTTTTTGTTATTTCTATCCGTCATAGCTTTTTTCTATTGTACATCAAAAATCCCCCTCTCGGGGGTTTCTTTTCGATTGTTGTTTTTTTGTTTTAACAACCCAAGGAACCCCCGACTTCGGAGCGAAAAAAGAAAGCAAAAAATGATTTTTGGGTTGCCATATTTAAAATAATTTTAGTTGGTTACTTTGATACTGTCAACGATATGCTCGAATACATCGGGTTCCTCAGTGACGAGGTACGCCAGGGTTTTGCGGTCCAGTTCCACGTTGGCGGCTTTGAGTTTGTTGATAAAGACATTATAGGCCATGCCTCGCTGTTTAGTTGCCTCCGATATGCGGGTAATCCAAAGTTGGCGAAAATCCCGCTTACGGTTTTTGCGGCCGGCGTAGGCGTATTCTCCGGTATGCAGATATGCTTGTTTGGCAACACGGATATTCCGGCGCTTGGTCATCCGGTAGCCTTTGTTGGCTTGGAATATTTTTTTGTGTTTGGCGTGACTGGTGACTCCCCGTTTGACTCTCATAGTTAAACAAAGTGACTTAGGTAGCGATAAGCCGCTTAATAACCCGTGCAAAACGCACCGTTAAAATCTCTGCCATCCTGTCCTGCCGGCGCTGTCTCCTTTTATCCTTTCTCCGGCGAATATGCCGCGCTCCCTGCACCCGGTGCATGACGTGGCCGCGTTTGGTGATTCGAAACCGTTTTGCAACAATTTTTTTCGTTTTCATGTTAACCTTTTTTATCGTTCGTGACCATCGCAACCAGCGTCCTTCCCTCCATGTGCGGCTCCCGTACAATTTTTACCGACTCGAGCTGAGAGATAAACCGTTTGATTACATCAAAACCAAACTCTTTTCTCGTGATTTCTCTTCCTTTGAAAAACACGCTTATTTTCAGTTGATTGCCGTCTGCCAAAAATTCTTTTGCCTTTCTAAGTCTCGTATCAAAATCATGTGCCCCGATAAACGGACGCAATCGTACTTCTTTGACACCGACGTTTTTCTGGCTGCGTTTGGCCTCCCGCTCTTTTTTCGCCTCCTGATATTTAAACTTTTTATAGTCAATAAGTTTGGCCACCGGAGGCTTAGCATTTGGTGCCACTTCTACCACATCAACGCCCAGCTCCTTCGCCTTCTGCAGGGCTTCCAGTTTGGAAACGATGCCGATTTGCTTGCCTTCTTCATCCAACAACCGCAGCTGGGGGCTTGCAATCTGGTAATTGAGGCGGTAGTACTTGTGCATTGATGACGTTACCGATTATACCGAAAATACCTGTGCCTTGTAAAGCCGCGGATTATCGGATTTTTTTCTCGTCAATTTCCTGCCGGATGAACCCGATAAATTGTTCGGCGGATTGTTTGCCGTAGTCTTTGCCGTCTCTGCCGCGTATCGAGATCGTACGCGCTTCCTGCTCTTTGTCCCCCACGATTACCATGTACGGAACTTTTTCTTTTTGGCCGTTTCGGATTTTGGCGGAAAGCGTTTCGTTCCTGTCGTCCAGCTCTGCCCGTATGTTTGCGCTTTTGAGTTTTTGGACCACCGCCGTCGCGTAGGCAAGGTGCCGATCGGCAATCGGGAGCACTTTGACCGCGACCGGCGAAAGCCAGACCGGGAACGCGCCAGCGTAGTGTTCAATCAGGACTGCCAGGAAGCGGTCAAATGAACCCAGAATGGCAACATGAAGCACAGCCGGCCGTTCCTCCTTCCCTTTCTCATTGATATAAACCATATTGAAGTTATCCGGTTGCACAAAGTCCAGTTGACACGTCGTAAGCTGCCATTCGCGGCCAAGCGCATCTTTGACCATAAGATCTATCTTCGGGCCGTAAAATGCCGCTTCGCCCTCGCCGACAAAATAATCGATTTTTCGTTTCTTTACTGCGGCAACCAGCGCTTTTTCGGCTTTGTCCCAGTTTTTGGGATCGCCCATATATTTTTCCGGATGGTTTTTATCACGTATGGAAACGCGGGCGCGATAATCGGCAAAGCCGAATGTCCGGTATATAAAGACGGAAAGATCCAATATCCGGTCAATTTCATCAGCGATTTGACCGGAGCGCACGAACGTATGCGTATCGTCTTGCGTGAGCGCTCGGACGCGAAGTAAGCCGTTGAGTTCGCCTGCTTTTTCAAATCGGTAGACGGTGGCGTTTTCTGCAATCCGGATGGGCAGTCCCCGGTAACTTCGCGGACGCGCAAGATAAATTTGAAAGTGGTGCGGGCAGTTCATGGGTTTGACGACGTACTCCTCTTCATCGAGTTTCATCGGATTCATCATGGCGTCGTATTTTTGCCAGTGGCCGCTTTTTTTGTAGAGGTCGCTTTTGCCTACGTGCGGTGTCCAGACAAACTGATAGCCCCGTTTTTCTTTTTCCTGCATGACCCATCGTTCAAGCTCTTGGCGTATGATGAAGCCTTTTGGCTGGTAGATGGGAAATCCGCTGCCCGCTTCCTGGCTGATCAAAAAGAGCTCCATTTCCCTGCCAATTTTGCGGTGGTCGCGCTTCTTTGCTTCTTCCTGTTGCCACAGAAAATGGTTAAGTTCTTCCTTGTTTGCAAAGCACGTGCCGTAGATTCTTGTTAACATTTTATTCTTCTCGCTCCCCTTCCAGTAGGCGCCGGCGACCGAGAGAAGCTTGAATGGGCCGATGGCAGATACATTGGCTACATGATGACCTTTGCACAAATCGACAAACTCACCTGACTGGTAAAAACTCACTTCCGTTTCCCCTGCCGCGCGTAAATCAGCGAGGAGCTCTTCTTTGTACGGTTGGCCCTTCTTTTTTGTCCGTTTGAGCGCCTCTTCAATACCCAGAACCGATCGCTCGAAGGAGAAATCCCTCCGTTTGAGTTCTGCCATCTTTTTCTCGATAGCCGGAAAATCCGCTTCTGAGATTTTCACCGGCAGGTCGAAGTCATAGTAAAATCCGTTTTCCGTCGTGGGGCCGATGCCAAGCTTTGTTTTGGGCCAGAGCTCCATGACCGCGTACGCCAAAAGATGCGCACAAGAATGGCGCATTGTATCCAGAGCGTCATAGTTTTCGTGACCTGACTTATAGATGTTTAATCGCTTTCGTTTCTGAACATCTTCGTGTTTGGCGATTTTTTCAAGGCGCGGTTTGGCAATTGAGATGTAGTCTTTTGTCTTAAGCGCCATTGAGCGATCTAAGCGCGCGGCATTAAAGTAGAGTTCATCATTTTCCAAAAGCTTAGGATCTACAATAAGTTCTAGTTTAGGGCTGAAAGACAGTGGTAATACCGTGCCTACCACACTTCCTGATAGTTCTTCTGCTATTTCTGGAGTCGCAAAGGACACGTATGATGCCCCCGTTAATACTTTTATCGCTTCAAAGTCTATTTTTTGATCTCCCGGGATAACGCCAAGAAGGTATCTTGTATCTTTTTTGTTAAGATGAATTGCCAAAACCATACATTTGGCAGCCTGAGACAACTTATTGCCGCGCATTGGACTAACGATCTCTGTACGACCTTCCGGTTTATGGTCGATCAATCGATATTTAGCTCCATGTTTATCGAGCAATGAGATAAGTTGATTGTAGAGATTTTTCTGTTTCATATATCCTCTATTATTACAACAAAAAAGTCACCCGTTCTTGTTGGATCCCGATTGTCTCGGGAGGTTCCATCCAACTTTGGTGACTTAATTATCTTCTTTTCGCCGAAGTGGCGCTTCTCTTTGAGGTTGGTGAGGCCTCATGCGATAGAAAAGTACTTTATTTATATCATAGGTAAACGATATCTGTCAAGAATTGGAAGTATCGCATCCTTCTCTATATGCCTTGATTGATTTAATTATAGAAGGATGCGATACTTCCGTTAATGTCGATTTATCGACCTGACTACTTTGAAGGAGGGGTCTATCATATTTATAACCGCGGTGTAGCGAAGCTTCCTACGTTTTTTAGCATTGATGATTACCACGACTTTCAGGACATTCTCCGCTATCTCCTTATAGGGTTTCCGACACAGAAGGATGCGATACTTCCGTCAGCA
>JACREP010000071.1 GCA_016218185.1 Candidatus Gottesmanbacteria bacterium
GTATATCATCCAGCAGCCGTTGGGTCTGGACTAACATAGCCGCCCGCGTCACGGTGACCTTCTCGCCGGTATCGCGCCTGACGATCGTCACCGTGCGGTCGCTTACTTCCGTCTGAACTACTTCAAACCGGCATGGCACGCCTTTGACCTCCCATTCGTTAAATCTGCGGCCGACGCTGGGTTCCTCCCGGTCGTCTACCCGGGTACGGATGCCGGCGTTCGTTAAGGCTTCCTGTAGATCGCGGCAATAGGCCGATACGGACGCTCCGTCTGATCCGCTTTTAACAATCGGCATAATTACCACCTGAATGGATGCAATTTTGGGAGGAAGGATCAAGCCGTTATCATCCCCATGCGTCAAAAACAACCCGCCCAACGAGCGTGTTGAAAGTCCCCACGACGTCTGCCAAACATAATCGACTGTTCCCGCTTTCGTTTGACAATGAATGTCAAAGGGTTTGGAAAAATTTTGGCCCAGATTGTGGGATGTAGCCGCCTGTAGCGCTTTACCGTCCGGCATCAATGCTTCTATGGCATACGTTGCTTTCCCTCCGGCAAATTTTTCCGACTCGCTTTTCCGACCATAGACGACCGGCACTGCGAAGTAATCTTCATATACCTGCCGGTACCAATCCAAAGCAGCCATTACCATATCCATCGCGCCGTCCTCCGTCTCATGGGCGGTATGCCCTTCCTGCCACAGAAACTCCATCGTGCGTAAAAACAAATAGGTACGCTTCTCCCAACGTACACAGTTATTCCACTGATTAATGAGGACCGGCAAATCCCGCCAACTGTGCACCCATTTAGCGTACATCGCATACATGATCGTTTCGCTGGTCGGCCGCACGACCAATGGGTCTTTGAGCTTTTCTCCGCCGCCGATCGTGACGATTGCCAGTTCCGGTGAAAATCCGGCAACGTGTTCTTTTTCTTTCTCCAAAAGCGAAAGAGGAATAAAAAGCGGGAAATACGCATTCTGCACTTCCTTCGTCCGCATCATCCCATTGAAAATTTCCTGCACTTTTTCCCACAACGCATACCCATAGGGCCGGATCACCATGCAGCCCTTGACCGGCGCGTAATCGGCGATCTCGGCCTTGAGAATCACATCGGTATACCAGTCCGAAAGGTTCTCAGATTTTTTCTTAAGCTCTTTTTTTTCAAATGTTGCCATAGGCCTTCCCTAGCATTAGTATATCCTACTCCCGAGTTTTGCATCAGGGTCAGGACGCAAAAGTTCGTAGCCGCCTTCTTCTCGCTCTGCTCCCAACGTAAGAACCTCCGAAAAAAATGGTCCGATTTGTTTTATAGGAAAATTCACCACACAAATAACTTGCCTACCGAGTAATTCACCTTTAGTGTAATTCGTAACCTGCACGCTTGAGTGCTTCGTCCCGATTTCTGTACCAAAATCAATAGTCAGTTGATAGGCGGGCTTCCTCGCCTCGGGAAAATCATCAACGCTAATAATCTTCCCGACTCGGATATCTAATTTTGCAAAATCATCATACGTTGTCATATTTTTCCAAGTCACCCACCCCGTGTCAGTCGCATAATGTCGTTGAGAGAAATAAGGAGAATGAGGAAAAGGAGTACAATCATGCCCATCTGATGTGCCGATCGCTCAAAGGCGGGTGCCACTTTTCTGCCGAGCACTTTTTCCAAAAACACAAACGCGAGCCTGCCGCCGTCCAGTGCCGGAATAGGCAGAATATTAAGGACTGCTAAATTCAGCGACAAAATGCTCATAAACTCAAGTACTGCCTTCCATCCAAACTTCACTGCCTCGCCCGTCACCTGGGCAATGCCGATAGGCCCGGCAACGTCCCCGCCCACCGGCTGCAAGGTAGCAAGCCGCCACAACATCCGGCCGATAGATAAAAGCATTTCTTTGCCGCGGACTAAGTTTATGCGCACCGCCGCTCCGGGTGCTTCTGCCGGGGAGTATGTTTTCCGCTCAAGATCCGAAATCGCCACCCCCATGGGACCTTCGCCTTTGGGATAATCCTTGCGCGGGACCAGGGCAACCGTCAACGGTTTACCATCCCGAAGCACCGTCAGCACAATCCGTTCTCCCGCATGAACTTTCACAAATCCAATGAGGTCCTGCGGCACGCGTATGGGTAGTGACGGCCGCATGTCGAGGGTAATTTTTGTGATATCAATCGTTGTAATAATGTCTTTTTCTCTCAATCCTGCTTGTTGCGCCGGGCTTCCGCCAACCACACGCTCGATGTGAACGCGGCCCATAGGTTCCATCACGCCCTGCGTCAGTAGATACGACGTTATCCCAACCGCGACAATAAAATTCATCGCCACTCCGGCAATGAGTATTGCCGCTCGTTCCTTTTTACTGCGGGCCCAGAAGAATTTCTTTAAGGTTAAACCTTGCTTAGAAAGGTTCAACCTTTTCTGATCTTGAAGGTCTTCGTCCTCACCTGCGAGTTTTACAAACCCGCCGATCGGAAGCGCATTTACAGAATACACGGTATCTTTTATCTTTTTTCCCCAAAGCCGCGGCGGCAGGCCGAAGCCGAATTCCTCTACCGCCACGCCAATCCAACGGGCAACCAGGAAATGTCCCAATTCATGGACAAATACGAGAATGGTTAAAATAAGAAAAAATATGAGGGCAGTGAGTAGCATAATCTGCAAATCTACAAATGACAAATCTACAAATAAATAGATTAATGAAGAAAATTTTCTAATTCTTAAA
>JACREP010000072.1 GCA_016218185.1 Candidatus Gottesmanbacteria bacterium
CCACGGTGTTTTCCAAATCGTTTCTCTCGGTATTTTCGCGAGATTTATACCTGACTCCGGCGCGAGCGGCGGACTCGGAGATTATTTTACAAACGCTGGAAGAGCGCTATCATGCGGCTTTTACAAAGCCGTTACGCGAAGCACTGATTTATGTCTCCGGCGGACACGTGCAGTATCTGCATCTGGCCGTGCTCCGGTTACATGAGGAAAAACGCCTGCCGAAGGACAGTAAGGAACTTGTGATACTCCTTTCCAAGGATGAACAGATCCAGCTTGCTTCAGAAGAGCTGTTTGAAAGTTTAACCAAGGGGGAAAAAGAAACCATCTTGAAGATTCACCGCGGCGATGCCGTCGATGCGGCGGCCAAGCAGCAAAGCGCATATGTATGGAACACCGGTATGGTAGTTGAGACAGGCGGAAAACACGCGCTTTTCAGCCCTTTGTTTGCCGGGTATTTGGGCAAGCTGGCTACTACTGCGTCAGGTAACGGCGAGTTTACCAAAAAAGAGCACCTGCTTTTTACGTTTCTTAAAGCCCACGAAGGAGATCTTTGCGAGCGGGAGGCCATCATTGAGGCAGTCTGGCCGGAAAATAAAGAATTCGGCGTTTCCGACTGGGCGATAGACCGGCTGGTGGCACGCGTGCGCGGCAAACTCAAAGAACAGAAAAACGGATATGAAATTGTCACGGTAAAAACGCGGGGGTATAAGCTGACCCGCACTGCATAAAAACTAGATTGCTTCGCCGTCAGAACGGCCTCGCAATGACACACTTATAATGCGCATTACCGTTGTGTACAGTCTTCCCACCCGCCGGGCAATCGCAAGCCCATACAAGGCAACCGACGAGGATACCAAAGACTCGGCCGAGCAGGTGGCAGCCGCACTCAAAACCAATAACGCGCAGGTAACCCTGGTGCCGATTTCCGAGAATACCCTCGATGCAATTGATGCAATCCGCACGGATCTTATTTTCAACCTCATAGAATGGGACGGATTGGATACGGCATTATCACTTGCGGCGTTTGCAAAAATCGAGTCGCTGGGTATCTCCTTTACCGGGCCGGGGCTTAGTCTCCTTACGGCTTTTTCCGACAAAGTGAAAATGAAGGAGGCCCTCGATGTTGCCGGGCTTGCGACGCCCCGCTGGCAACTGTTTACCACCGGCCGAGAGCCGGTGCGCCAGGATTTTACTTATCCGCTTATCGTAAAACTTGCGTGGGAGCATTGCAGCGTGGGGCTCACCAAAGACGCCATCGTTGAGAGCGAAAGCGATCTTACCGGATGCGTCGCGGAGCGGCTGCGGGTATTTCACCAGCCGGTGTACGCAGAGGAGTTTATCATTGGCCGGGAATTTCAGGTGACGGTCTATTCAGGCAAGGGCGGCGTGGTGGTGCTGCCGCCTGCGGAAATTACGTTTAAGCAAACGGGAACTGATGCGTTCCTCACGTTTGCCAGCCGGTGGGACGAAGAGCATCCGGAATATTGCCTATCGGGTGTGGCGCTTGCCAAACTTTCCGATCGGCTTGACCGAGCGTTGGTTACGTTGGCCCGGCAGACATTTACCAAACTGGGATTTTGCGATTATGGCCGGCTGGATATCCGGACGCGGGGCGAAACGCCGTATATCCTCGAGGCAAACATCAACCCCGGACTTTCGGATGATGACGAGTATGGGATGACGGTTTCGTACCGGGCAGCCGGGATGACGTTTGCCGACTTTGTGTGGGAAATCGTGAGGTCGTGTATCCGGAGATTTTCTATTACAAGGTGAGACCTTTAAAGGTTAGCTTCGGATTAAAGTTTTACAAGGTCTCACCTTTAAAGGTGAGAGCGGAAAAGTTTTGCCGTTGCGATGGTGAATTTCGGCAGATGCGAATCTTGTTTTGCCAGAATCAGAAGCAGTTGTTGCTGCCAGCGCCGGATCAGGCGGAATTTGCGGCCGCGTTTTTTTAACTTTTTTCGCTTGAGGTCATAATCCATCCATCGCTCGCGGAATTCTTCCCATTTGTAGGACTTTTTTTTAGCGGTTGCGCTGTCAAGCAAAATAATGCGGCTGCTTCGGGCGGAATACGAGGAAACGAGCGTCCAGTGGCCGGAATCCGGATGCAGGCGGTCTTTTTTATCTTTTTCATACAGGTAGGTGACCAGTGCCGCGCGGGGTTGGTTGGGCGGGTACTTAAGGCTACTTTGCAGATGATGGAGCGTGGCGTATTCGACTGCTAATACCGAAAATCCCAATTTGTTGGCGGCGGCAATAAGATTTGGGGTGGTCGTGCCGTTCCGGTTTGTTTTGCAAAGGGTAATAAGAGACGCGAGTGATTTGTGTTTGCCGAAAATTTCCAGTGCCAACTTGAGTGCCGCCGGACCGCAGGTATGTTCATCCGGTTGCTGGATCGGTGTAATGTGGCTTCTTCCCATGATTGTTTATGTCATTGCGAGCGAAGCGAAGCAATCCCCAAGAGATCGCCACGCCCTTCGGGCTCGCGATGACAATAAGGTAAATAGCGCGTGAGAGCTCTCCGATTGTACAGCGGGAGGAAAAGCGGATCAAGACCTATAGTATGTCCACCGGGTGGCGGACTAGCGGATTTCGAAACTGAGCGTCACGGTTACTGAAATCTCGGAGGATCCCGGTTCTATCTGGGTCGGAATACCAATGCCCTCTACTCCTTCGGGTTTGGCCATAAGCGGGATTGGCCGGGGTGTACCGCCGAAATCCTCGCTGTAATTGATGATGCGGCCCAGGGTAAATCCTGCGATTTTCGCCGCATCTTTGGCCTTTTGTTTGGCTTGGGCAACTGCTTTCTCGCGTGCTTCATTCTGCGCCTTGGTTTTATCATCTACATCAAAGGATATGCCGCCTACCTGGTTGGCGCCTGCGGCGGTTGCCGCGTCTACCACACTATTTGCCTTTTCGATATCGCGGACTTTGATGGTCAGGTTACTTGAAGCCTCGTACCCTGTGATGCGCTGGCGGCTGCCCGTGTAGTCATACGATGGATATATGTTGTAGCCCGTTGTCTGGATATCTTTGGCATCAACGTCCAGTTTTTTCACCGCATCGGACACGGCGTTGATGGCCTTATTTAGCTGATCCTGTGCAGCTTTGACTGTCGTCGCTTGAGTGCTTACTCCCGCATTAACGACGGCAATATCGGGTACGACTGTCGCCTTTCCCTCACCGCCGACGCTAAAGGTATCGGTTTTTTGCGTGGTGACGCTGGTGACGGAAAACGGAATGGGGCCGGCGAGTTTGGTGTAGGCAAAGAGAGCTAGGAAAAAGAGAAGAATGAGTGCTGCCGTGTTTTTCATGCGACTGGATGCTTGAAGTGTTGTTCCAATTTTCCCATTCGCTCAAAAATCTTGTCGATTTGCCCTCCTTGTAATGTTTGCGTCTCATCAGTTTTTTTGTAGAGTCCGACGAACCTATCTAACACCGTCATGACTTTGTCAAATTTTTCAGCCACAATTTTCGTTACTTCTTCAGTAATTTTCTCTGTCCAATCGGGTTTTGCTCTTTCCAATTCATCTCTGACAATTTTTTGTACATCCATTTGATCATAGAAGATATGTGTCGATTTTCTCATACATGCATACTAGGCGACGAGAAATTATCTGTCAAGAAGATTTTTGGGCCGCCAAAACAAGGTTTTGCATGAGGCAGGCGACGTTGACCGGCCCGACGCCTCCGGGAGTGGGAGTGTAGGCGGAAGCAATATCTTTAATTTCCTCCTCTTCGTAATCACCATGGAGTTTCCCTTCCGTATCACGCCAAAGGCCAACGCCCACCAGCATAGCGTTCCGCTTGATAGAGTCAGCAGTTATTACGCGCTCCTTTCCTACACAAGTAATGAGAATATCTGCTTGTTTTGTGATTGCCGTGGGGTCAGGTGTTTGTGAGTGGACAAGGGATGGCTTGCATCCCCGCTTAACCAGCGCTTCCGCAATCGGTTTCCCGGCCGTCTCTCCCCTACCGATGACGACAATGTGCTTTTGTTTTAACCATGTATCAAATTTGGCTAATTTGGCAGATTGGTCTAATTGGGAGAAAACAAATTGCAGTATTTCCAACACTGCAGCTACCACGGGCACATCAAACGGTGAGTTCGGTACGAAACCGTCGACATCTTTCTGCGGCGCAATCTGATTGAGGATTTGGGTTGTGTCGCCCAATTGCTTGGGTAAAGGGCGCTGGACGATGAGGCCGTGGATAGCCGGATCAACATTGTACGTATGTATTAACGTGTTAACATGCTGATATGACGTATCGGTTGGAAGTTTTTCATGTTTTACCATTGCCCCGATTGTTTCCGCCGCTCTCTGTTTTTGCCTGATATACGCGTTTGAGCCGGGATCATCGCCTATCTGGATGACGGCAAGGGTCGGAACTATTCCTTGTTGTTTGAGCATGCCGACTCGTGCACTCAGGTTATCAAGGATACGATCTGCTATAGCGCGTCCGTTTATTTTCACTGCGAACTAGTATACCACGCTGATGTGTTGCTCTTGTAGGCGGCAGCACAGAGTTTGCGTTCTTTCACAATGTTTTTATGACATTTTTCTGAGCGTGTCGATAGCGCTAACTGGTAGGCTACCAAATATTATGTTAGAGTTCATAGCTGTCAATCTACTCGTAGCCCAGTGAGTTAAATTGAAAACCGCTTGTTGTGCGCCGTCTTCTTTGCCGATTTGGTGTGATGCTGGTGTAAAAAAGGGAATTCGCACTAAATGTCCATCAGTCGTGGCTAATGCTCCAAATTGTACTTGGGTATTAAGATCGTCTGATATGTCATATGCCTCTATTAAAGCTCGGCAGAGTGGCTCAACAAGGGCAGCAGCTTCATCCGGGTTAGTCGCATTTGGCGTGGTCACCTCAAGAATTAGTGGATAAAGATGCCATCCGTCTGTAAGTAATTTACGAGTATTTTGGTCGAGTGCTTCTATGAGACTATCTATCTTCGCTTGCGGTATTACTTTCCAGTCAGTATAAATGAGATGCTTATGTGTTTCGTCGGGTTTTATTATATCTGTCATCATAATTTTATGATTTTATCAAACAGGTTGCGGCGGCCCTTCGGTAAACTCAGGGTAAACTTGGGTGATCTATTTTGTCAGACACGTTGCTGCTGCAATTGTATCACTTTTATCGGTAAAACGCATTAAAATAACGCCGCTCGTGGCCCGTCCGAGGCGGGGGACGGAGGCAATCGGCAGCTTGACGACCTGGCCGCGAGTGGAGGTTAAGACGACACCCTCGCAGTCGCTAGGGACGATCTGGGATACAATAACTTTGCCGGTTTTGTCATTGATCGCTGCCACTTTAACGCCCTGACCTC
>JACREP010000068.1 GCA_016218185.1 Candidatus Gottesmanbacteria bacterium
AGCGACGGTCACGGCCTTGGCACCCAACACTCTTGAAACAGTATGAAGATCTGGACCTTGACCGTCGCGAGAATTAAGGTATGCCGACCTCAGCGCCTGCGCGGCAGGACCCGCCTTGGTCAGCGCTACTCCCCGGCACATAAACCATCCGCTGGAACTGATAACAACATCGTAATCTGATAAATCGAAGCTTCCCCAAATCAGCGGCGCCAGAAACCGCAGGGGCGAGATGAATTTCTTGACAAGCCAATTGTGCTGTACCCAACTCGTCCGAATATCCATCGACTTAAATACTTCGACTTTACCCGCCGGAGCTTTAGCGAAGGAGGGCCAATCCACAAACGAGGTATACAAGGGCGCCTCCGGCCACATCTCATGCAAAGCCTCCACGACCCTTTCCGCTCCGCCATATTCCTTCAAATAATCATGAACTAGTGCAATTTTCATATATTAACATGGTAACACGCTAAAATAGCTGTTGCTGTTGGCTCTCTGTCTTCATTTTTTCCTTCTTCTGTAATTCACTGTTTTTACGCACGTGCTTGAAAGTAGTGAATTGATCTTTTTTGGAGCTTCCCAATCGTTTGATGAGCGAATGGAAGTGGAGGTCTTCCAGGGCTTTGCGCGCTGCCGGGGTATCGAGGAGTTTGAGCTTCGTTTCGGCAAGGTCAATCGGCATCGGCACGTCCGTGCGAATGGTCGCCAAATCCTTAGATAACACTGCATCTTCTGCCCCGTGGCTAAGCTTCGTCAACGTCCCTTCCGGAAGCGTTTGCGCGCGCTTGTCTTTTTTTTGAATTGCCCGATACAGTTCCTCGACGGACCGAAAGTGCTTGAGCAGTTCAGTCGCCGTCTTTGGCCCAATCCCGTTGACTCCCGGGTAGTTATCCGACGCGTCGCCGGCAAGGGCCTTAAAGTCCGGAATTTGCTTGGGCGGCACACCCATGCGCTCCACAACCTCTTTTTCGCCATACAACTTTGCCTCGGATAATCCCTTCGTCGGCATATACACGAATACCCGCTCGTCTTCCACCAACTGCAAAATATCCCTATCCCCCGTAACAATAATTACTTGGTCGATATGTTGTTTTGTTACTTTGTTACTTTGTCGTATTGTTGCGCTCCGCGCCAGCGTCCCGATCACATCATCCGCCTCATACCCGTCCACTTCATACGCCGGAATGCCGAAGGCCGCCACCACGTCGTGCACTTTGACGATTTGGCTGCTTAGCTCTTCATCCATTTTCGGCCGTTTCGCCTGATATCCGGCAAACATCTGTTTGCGAAACGTCGGCTTGGGCCGGTCAAAGGCCACGGCCATGTGGGTGGGCGCAAGATCGTTGATGATTTTCAAAAGCATGGAGGTAAACCCATACACGGCGTTGACCAGTGATCCATCGGGAGCAGTTAACGGCGGCAGGGCATGAAACGCGCGGTGCAAAATTGCGTTCCCATCAATGAGGACCAAGCGGTTCATGAATCGTTATACTGTCATTCGACGTTTCTCCCCGCCCATCAACGTGACAAACTCCTCTCCCTCTAACGTCTCCTTTTTGATGAGCGCTTCTGCCACCTCGTCGAGTTTCTCCTTATGTTTTTTCAGGAGTTCTTGTGCCTTTTTATACGCCTCATCGATAAGCTTTTTCACCTCCCGATCAATGGCTCCCTGCATCTCCGGAGAAATGGAGCTCTGCTCCATAAATTGCTTCCCCCATTCCGTGATATCCATATGTGGGCCGAAGTTGATGGGCCCCAGTTCGCTCATGCCAAACTCCATCACCATGTAGCGCGCGATCCGCGTGGCCTGATCAATGTCGTTAGCCGCGCCGCTGGTCATTTCATGGAAGATCAGCTGCTCGGCAGCCCGTCCGCCCATGGTCATGGCGATTTCTTCCACAAGCCGCGAGCGCGTTTCGTGGAGCCGATCCTTCTCCGGCGGCGCCATGGTGTACCCCAAGGCCATCCCGCGCGACACGATCGATACGCGGTGCACCGGATCAAGGTTGGGCGAGTAATAGTTGACGACGGCGTGTCCGGCTTCGTGGTACGCCGTCATCTTGCGGTCCAGGTCGGACTGCAGTCGCTTCTTCTCCGGCCCAAGTTTGACTTTGGTCGCTGCCTCTTCGATGTCTTTGTAGTCTATCTCCTTCTTATTCTCACGGGCAGCCAATATTGCAGCTTCGTTGAGCATGTTCTCCAAGTCCGCACCGGAAAAGCCCACGGTACGCTTGGCCACTTTATTCCAGTCAAGCGCAGAGGCGAAGGGCTTCCCCTTGGCGTGAATGCTAAGGATCGCCTTCCTGCCTTCCATATCCGGCAGATCCAGGACTACCCTGCGGTCAAAGCGTCCGGGACGCAAAAGCGCCGGGTCAAGCAGGTCTCCGCGGTTGGTTGCCGCGACAATAAGGACCGCGCTGTTTGGCTCAAACCCATCCATTTCAACAAGAATTTGATTGAGGGTCTGCTCCCGCTCATCATGCCCGCCCATGATGCCGACACTGCGCATCCGGCCGATGGCATCGATTTCATCGATGAAGATAATGGACGGCGCGTTTTTCTTGGCCTGGCTAAAAAGATCCCGCACGCGCGCGGCGCCGACGCCCACGAGCATTTCCATAAACTCCGATCCGGCAATACTGTAAAACGCGGTCTTCGCCTCCCCTGCCATAGCTTTGGCAAGTAAGGTCTTCCCGGTACCTGACGGGCCAACGAGGATGACGCCCTTGGGAGTTCGCGCGCCCAAGGCTTTGTACTTGGCCGGATTTTTGAGAAAGTCCACCACTTCTTCCAATTCTTTTTTCGCCTCATCCACGCCGGCCACGTCGCTAAACGTCACCTTGGGTAAGTCGCGGTTGAATATCCGCGCCCGCGACTGTCCGAAGGAAAATATGTTATCCTGTGCGCCCCGCGCCTGGCGGAAAAGAAACAGGAAAAAGACCACGGTCAGAACCAGCGGCAACACGTTGGACAAAATACCCAGCCAGATCTGGCCCATGCTCAAATCCCGCACTTTTATCTCCACGTTCTTGGGATCGGCGCCGGACGATTCAAGCAACGCATACAGCGACTCCTGCGGCTCCTTGTGGGAAACTGCTTTCTGCCCGTCTTTGTATTGCACATAGAGCTTGGTCTCCTCTACTTCAATTTTTTCCACCTTGTCGTTTTTGACCTCTGCTACCACCGCCGAGAGGGGTTTTTCAGGAAGCATCCGGTCGTTGGAACCAACGCTCCCCAGAAGCGAGAGCGCCAAAAACGCAATGAACAATCCGATGAAGAGATTTTTGAGATTGAAGTTGAGCCGGAACTCAAACATTTTCCGCATCCCGCGGTGATTATTGCCATTTTTTCCGTTTTTTCGGGGTAATTTGACCGGAAGTTTCTCCACCATAATAATTGGTAAGTATACCACGAATGAAGCTGTGCCGCATCACATGAGCATTTATCCCAGCAACTCCTTGAGCATCCGGTAGACGTCCCGCCGGTGGCGGATAAGTACAATGGAGAGTACGTCGCTGGTTATTTTGTAGACAATGCGATAATTGCCAACCCGCACGCGATAGATGTGGCTATATCCGGCAAGCTTTTCTTCGCCGGTAACTGATGGTGCGGATAACGAACGGATTTTTTGGGCAACGGCAATCTGATCAAATTTGGGGAGCTTGCGCAGTTCTTTTTCTGCGCGGGGCAAAATAGTGGTCTTCATATCCCAAGGTCGCGGGCTATCTTTTCAAAATCCTTGGCCTTGGAAAAATCAGCCTTGGCAACTGCGGCTGAATCCAAGCGATCCTCAAGGTAGGCCGTAAGTTTTTCAAACAATTGTTTGCCTATAAGGTAGGCGGTCACCCTGTTGCGGTTTTCTACCGCAACCGGATAATCCGTGGCCTGTGCAATCACGGCAGAAGGGTTTACTTTTAACTGGGAAATGGTGGTTGTAGTCATGAGGATAGTATGGCAAAGAACAGGTCTTTTGTCAAGAC
>JACREP010000069.1 GCA_016218185.1 Candidatus Gottesmanbacteria bacterium
AGTAACGCTTTATCTGGATCAATATCTTTGTAGATAAACATTGCTGCACGAATTTTTTTGTCGGGAATGTTGAGGATTTTTTCATAAAAATCAACAACGATCTGTAATATGTTTACATCGCTATTTATAACTGAAACTCTCCCATTCTTGAGAGCCTTTTCTCCCTCTCCCCAATAAATAGCAAGACCAACAAGAAATAACGAACTTTTTCGTAAATGTTTATATTCTTTCTTTGCTTCCTGACAGTACTGCACGTGCCTTTCAAGTTTTTGTTTGCTTTTTTGCTTGTTCATGAGAATTATTCGTTTCGCACTATATTTGTTGTTTTGAGCAATAAGTAACGATTTTGTTTTTACTGACCACTTTACCTTAGAAAGCCATCCACTAACCGTTCCTTTTGATACATGAAGTTCGGCGCTAATTTCTGAATAGCTTCTTCCTTCAATTCTCAACTTCTTCACCGCATTATATAGAATGATATTTCGTACCATAGCGAAATCCTATATTAGGATAGGATTATAACAGTTCGGTTTGTCAATGTGCTCCTTTGGTGCCGAGACTAGAAGTTGCACCTAGATAATCCCGCTTAGCGGGACGTCTTGACTCGGGTGCCGAGGGCGTGAGTTGCACACGCATCTGAGCTTTTTCAGAGCCCCGCCGTGACTACCTAGGCTACCTCGGCCCTTCGCCACGTCAGACGCGGCCAAGTTAAGCTATTATACAACGAATGAGTGGACCCGAGAGGTCTCGAACCTCTGACCTTTCGGATGTAAGCCGAACGCTCTACCACTGAGCTACGGGTCCCATTCAAGCTAGCCAGCCCTGCCCGCCAAAGCTTCGCTCAGGCGATTGCAGGCGGGTGAGCTAATCGTCCGTATTGCTATTGTAGTAAAAAACAGGTTTTCACTCAACCATGGAAGATCGGATGGTATTACCGTGAGGGGGTAAGCTGGGATGGGTTAAGCTGAATGTTGGTTGCAGTCACGCTGCCGTCGGGATTGTCCGCGCCAAACGTCACCACCCGTTCTCCGACCTTCAGATCATCACTCGTGGCCGGTGCAGCCTTGTTAAGCATTGTTTTATCGGAGAAAAGAACTTTCTCCTATTGAAGCCTTGCGGTACGAGTGATTATTTGGCAGGATGCCGGCTGATCGTATAGGTTTTGGGATAATAGAGAAACACTGCAGGTACATCTTCCATGAGCCGTTTTTGAAAATCCACGTACAGGTTTTTCCGTTTTACCGGGTTACTTTCCTGGCGTGCGTCTTCCAGCAGTTTATCGATTTTGACATTTGCATAGGCCGTGATGTTTGTTTTGGCCGATGCCTGGGTGGAGTGCCAAAAGGCGTACTGATCCGGATCCGGCGGGATATCTATGGCCGTGAGGATCACCTGGTAGTCGGACGGGATAGACCGCTCGACACGGACGGCAGTCGTGATACCCAGGGACGACCAGCGGCCGGCAATGGATTGAGCGAGGTCGATGTATGAAGGAAACGTCGTGATGGTGATGGATGAATTCGTCGCTATCTTGACGCTCTCAAACAGCTTTTTTGCCCTGGGGATGTCTTCTTCATAGGCGCGCACGCTATCGGTGTACGCCCAGGACGTTTTGCTTATAGGAGAAACAGCACGTTCTTCTGTTAGTTTCGGAATGCTGTATGCAAGCGCCTGCCGCAGGGGTTTTTCCGCCAGAAGCGAGTCGCGCATATTAAAAAATACTCCGATGATGCGGTGGTACGAAACGCGCTCGGTCACCAGCGGGTTTCCCCACCGGGCGAGAGGATCCTTCGTGCTGACGCCTTCAAGTATGTCCACATCTCCCAATTTGTAGGCAAGTATCGCGGCGGCTTCAGTCCGATAGAATCGGAATTCATAGCCGGGGTTCGGCAAGGCAACGGGCATGAGCTTGAGATATTCTACCGTGTCTCCTTTGAGCCGTATTGCCGCCACGCGATATTCGCCGACACCGATGAGGCCGCGGCGAAACAGCGGCTTGGATACGACGGTTTCAAATGGGCCGTATGCGGCAGGAAGCTGGACGCGAAGGGTAGCCCCGTCGATAGGAGTGAACACAACGTCGCGGATATTATAGTTTATATCCCTGGCTTCAAGTTTTTTTCCGTCATGCCAGGCCATATCAGGATTGAGGTGAAAGATATACGTTTTGCCTGAATCCGTGGCTTCCCACCGAGTCGCTACTCCGGGGATCACGGATCCGTCATCGGAGAGCCGCGTAAGCCCGACACTTATACGGCGCTGAATTTCCGCCGGGAGTGTGGTCGGCGTAAATTCTCCCACTAAACCGATGCGTTCCACACGGACTGAGGAGAGAAAAAACGCCAACGGATGAATGCGCGTCAGAATGAGTGCAAGACCGATTCCCAAGATGCAGCCGAGCGTAATTGCCCTCCGATACTTGACGGTAAGTTCGGATACGAGCCAAAAGAAGAATCGTCCGCGACGAAACAACACACACCCCCTTTATGCCCGAATGATGAGGCTTGCAATCGATGTTACAAAAAAGAGAACGGCAAAAAAAATTGTGGCGAGAAACAGGATTTTTTCTGCTCCCCGTTTGGTGCGGTAGAATTCTCCCCCGCCCCATGCGCTGCCTAAGCCCCCTTTGCTGGTTTGCAAGAGTATGCAGGCGATGAGGGCGACGGTTATCAGTATGTGACTGACCAACAGAATAGTGGTCATGGTTTTGCCTCCTTCGTAAGTATATCGATAAGTACCTGGCTTAAGCGTTCGCTATCGTGACGAATGAGGCTTCGAACCAATGGATCGCCGGGAGACTTGACTACTTCCGCGGGACTTGCAACAGCAGCCCGTACGACGTGGTAATATGCCTTATCGGGCAGGTCATCCGCAACTGCCTGCTCGTGGTACTTGGCATAGACGGCAAGAGTACGTGCGGGGATGGGGACAGTGTTGACGATTGTATAATCGATGGATTTACCGATGAAGCGCTCCAGTGTGCGGATGTGATCAGAGGCAGCGAAACCGTACGTTTGCCCATACTTGGTCATCAAATTGACGACGTACACAATCGTTGCCGTCGCACGCCTGAGTGCCTGCGGAATGCCGTCTACCAGGAGGTTGGGCACCAGACTCGTGTACATGTCTCCGGGTCCTAAGACCACTAGATCCGCCTGTTGGATTGCGCGGATTGCTTCCGGACTGGCTACTGCTTTGGGTTTGAGACGGACGTCGACGATGCCCATCCTTCCGTCGTGACGCGGCTCATCGATCAGATGCTCCTCGCGTATTACGTGCCCGTCTTCGTAGGTTGCAAACAGATTGGTTTTGGTGAATGACACGGGAATGACGGTGCCGCGGATCCGCAGTACCTTGCCTGTTTGGCGGATGGCTTCGGCCTGAGATCCCAAAATATCAGACAGGGCTGCCATAAATAAATTCCCAAACGTCATGCCGCGTAACCCCCTGCCTTTTGCGAACCGGTACATGAAGAGGCGGCGCAAGAGTCCCACGCCGCCGTTTTCTTCGGAGAGTGCCACGAAGCTCTGTCTGATGTCGCTGGTGGGCAGAAGTCCAAATTCGTCGCGCAGACGTTTATTGCTGCCGCCGCTATCCGCCATCGTGACAATGGCCGACAGATGATGCGGGTAATATTTGAGACCTTTGAGTACTACAAACGTGCCGGTACCCCCGCCGATCGTTACGATGCGCTTTGCTTGTGTTTTGACCATCTAGTCCTCGCTTACTTTGTGAAGTGCGTTGGTAATAACGGTAACCAAAAGTGACGAAGCGATGATGGCCACCGGGTAGGTGAAGTGAACCGAAGGCGCGCTAAATCCGATCCACGAACCCCCCGGGAACGTCCACGGGACAATGGTCACGTCGGGAACCAGGATGGTCAAAAGATAGATCACGATGACGTTGATAAGCCACGACAGAAGGCCGAAGGTAATAATAGTAAGCGGAATGAAGAGAATCTTAAGGATCGGTTTGACGATAAGAAGCAGGAGACTTAATACGGCTCCGGCCAAAAATAGCACCGGCCAGCCGCCGGAAATACGGATGGTTGGAAGAAGCTGCGCGGCAAACCACAAGCCAAACACATTGAATACAAACCCCCGAAGTATATAGTTCATGTAGCTGACATGGTAACAAATTGGCGGGACCGAAGCAAACGGTGATAGGACAGGGCAAAGCGGTGGGCTTCATCGCGGATGCGCTGAGTTAGATGAAGGCCGGGGCTGGTTACATCCAACCGGAGAGTTTTCCAGCGATTATGTGGCAGCGGGATAATGATTTCTTCAAACCGTTTGGCAAGGCCAATAACCGGTATTGTTATTGACGGAGATCCTTCGACCCGCTGGCGCTCGCTCAGGATGAAAGACAGCGCTTGTAGCGCTGCTTTCACTTGACCTTTTCCGCCGTCAATGATCAAAAGATCCGGCAATTGCCATTCTGTATGCAAAAACCTGCGCGCTACAACCTCACCGATCATCGCTACATCGTTAGGAGCAGATGTGAGTCGAATGCGGAAGCGTTTATACGCGCTCGTATCAGAGCGGCCGTCCGTCAAAACGACGAAAGAACCTGTTGCATATTTGCCTTGCGTGTTGGAGATATCAATACATTCAATGCGTGTAAGACGCGGTACGGCAAGATACGGTGCCAGTTGCTGTTGTAATGAAGAAAGCTCATTCGCATAAATATCTTCAACTGCAGCATCTGAACTGACATAAAGCATGGGATCATACGATTTTTGGCAGATACGGTAGAGATGTTGTATGTGGGTGCGAACCGTTGCTGCCTCTTCAAACCGTTGCTTAGCGGCCAACTTCTCCATTTGTTTCGTAAGATCACGGGTGACGCGGCCGGATTTACCGGATAATAGTTGTTTTAGCCGGAGGATATTGGTTCGGTATTCATGAACCAGAGATGTCTTGGCTTCTCCTTCCTGCATGCCTTCAATTGCCGACGGACACGGATGGCAAAGACCTAAGTGTGTATAGAAGCATGGTTTGCCGGTTCGACGTTTTTGGGTGCAATACGGTATCGTGTGCCGCAAATGCCGCATCATCGATCGAACGACAGTGGCCGTCTGAAACGGCCCAAAGAGCGCATCGCGGCTGCGGAGTTTTTTGGGGATATCAGAACGTCGAATCATCTTTACGTGCGGCAGGTTTTCCGAAAGTGTTAAGAGAATATAGAGCGGACTTTTATCGTCTTTGAGAATGACATTATATTTCGGAAGAACGTCATGGATAAGCTTGGCCTCCAATAATAATGCGTCGAATTCACTCGCCGTGCGTATGGTTTCAATACCGGCAATTTGCGAAACGAGCAGTTTTGTTTTTGGACCAATCGCGTCCCGTTTCCAGTATTGGCTGACGCGTTTATTAAGATCCTTTGCTTTGCCTATATAGAGGGTTTGTCCCGACCCATCGCGGTAGATGTAGACGCCCGGGCTATGGGGGAGATGCGATATTACCGTTTGAAGATGTTCCATATTGCTCTGGGTCGGGTAGCTATAAGCCATAGGGCAACGATGAGTCCGATTGCAACCAGACCGATGGGGACCAGGAGACTATACATCGGTGTGATATCAAATGTGCTGGTGGTTGTGGCGTCTCCCACGCGCACACTGATGCGCCCCCGTCCGGATGTCATAACCCCCGGGATGGTAAGATTAAGCGGTATACGCACAGAGCCGTATGGAGGGATAGTCTGAAAATTATTGGCGTAGGAGACGTCCACCGGTGTCGATTGCACGGAAACGGTTACAGCGCTGACTGCCGTTTGTCCGGTATTTTCAACGAGAACCGATCCCTGCTGGGGCAATCCCGCGATAACTTGTTTTGGAAACACAATGGAAGTGGTGAGTGACGGCACGGGGGCAGGGGCTGATCCCTGGGCAAATCCGACCGCCACATCTTTGCCTGTTTTCCCTTCCTTACGGTACGATCCTGCCGGCCAGGGCGTCGTACTTGATTTGCCGTGGATAACGAATGCCACGTGGTTGAAATCCAGCTTGTCAAAGTAATTGACGCCGCCGGTGGTTTTTGCCCAGGTCGGATCAACCGGAATCCAGATGCTGCGTTCACTGTCGTAGTACTCCGGCCAGGCGTGCAGGACATCGGCGACGAAAGACAGGGGCCGCAGTGTCGCGTTGTTGGTATACGCGTAGCCGACGACTTCGCGGGCCGGAATTCCTGCTGCCCGTGCAATGGCAATGAACAGATCCGTAAACTCCATGCAGAGTGAATTTGCGGGCGTTGCCAGGGCTTGTACGGCGCCTTTGCGGATGGGATTTTGTTTCACACGGTTGTCATCGTAGGAGAGCGTGCGGACCACGTAGTCGTAGATTTCCCGCGGTGTCCGGTATTGATTGGCAAGACTTATGATTTTTGCATCCTGCGTCTCCCAGTACTGGTCGTTTTTCAGATAGTCGGCGGGGTTCACTGTTTGGCGGTAGCCGTCTTTCGGCGTGAGGGTAACGCTGATGGTCATTTGCGCGATGATGTCGGCAGCAGTATTGGGAGCAAGCGTGTACTCTGCAAGCCAATTTCCGTCGCTGTCCGTAACCACGGCGTCAGGTTTGGGAGTTAGGTCGCCAAGAGTGACGGTCTGATACGCAGTATCCGGCGGGATGGCGATCGTTGAGGTCGCAGGAGTGACGTTTTTGTTTTCAATATGGTAGGAAAGTACTGCGGTAAAAAATTGTTTGGCCCCGTAGGCCGCGCTTATTCCGCCGTGTGTGAGTTGAGGTTTCGTCCAGGCATTCGCAGTCCCCGGTGCCGGAACCATGTAGGCGTTTGGGCCGAACGTGGAGGGGGTAGAGAGGTTGACGGTGTAGGTGCCGATGTCCGGATCATCCGCGACACCAGGGATGTTCACCTCCCAGATGTTTCCGTTACGCCCGGCTATATCACCGTTTTCGTAGCGCAGCGTAAACTGCATGGTTTTTCCCAGACCCACGACTTTTTCGTTAAACGTCAGAAGAATTTCGGTCTTTCCGTCTTTTTGGTTGATGGTCGGTACGATGGGTCCGCCGCGATCATACGCAATGACATTTTTCAGATTTTTAGAATCGATAAGAATGGAATATTTTTTGGGATACAGATTGGACAGCTTATTGGTGAGGCTGATGTTCTGTGTGACGATGGTGGTACCGTTGGGGGCGACGGAGTACTCTACGCTGTAATCCGCACGGAACTCCCCCGCCGCAACCGCCGGGGAGGGCGGAATAAGCCAATAAGCCAATAAGCCAATAAGCCAATAAAGAATAATTTTTTTCATCCGGTTGCTGTCATTGCGAGCCCGAAGGGCGTGGCAATCTCAATGAAAAGAGAGATTGCTTCGTCGATGACTCCTCGCAATGACATCCTTGTATTATTCTATTATTTTCTTGAGGTATTGTCCCGTGTACGAATGCTTAACCTGTGCGAGGTGCTGCGGCGCCCCGGTTGCCACGATTTTACCGCCGGCGTCTCCTCCGTCAGGTCCTAAATCGATGATCCAGTCAGCATTTTTTATCACGTCCAGATTGTGCTCAATGACTACGACGGTGTTGCCCACCTGCGTCAGGCGATGAAGGACCGAAAGCAGTTTTTCTAAATCGGCAAAGTGAAGCCCTGTGGTGGGTTCATCCAAAATATAAAGGGTGCGCCCCGTGGCGCGCTTGGATAGTTCGGTCGCAAGCTTGACGCGCTGTGCCTCGCCGCCGGATAAGGTCGGGGCCGGCTGTCCCAAATGGATATAGCCCAACCCCACGTCTTCGATCGTTTTGAGCTTTTCGGAAAGCGACGGATGGTGGATGAAAAATTCCCGCGCGTCCGTGATCGTCATATCCAAAACCTGACTTATGTTTTTTCCATGAAATTGAACATCCAGTGTTTCTGCGTTATACCGTTTGCCGCCGCATTCATCACACGTTACATAAATATCGGAAAGGAACTGCATTTCGATTTTTTTCTGGCCTTCGCCTTCGCATGCTTCACAGCGGCCTCCGCGGACGTTAAACGAAAATCTGCCGGGTAGGTATCCCCGAAGGCGTGCTTCCTGGGTGTTTGCAAAGATCTCGCGGATGGGGGAAAACGCGCCGGTATAGGTGGCGGGGTTGCTGCGCGGCGTCCGGCCGATCGGCGACTGATCAATGAGGATCACTTTATCAATGGATTCCAACCCATTGATGCGGTCGTGGGTTCCGGGTTTCTCTTTTGCAAATGGATTGAAGTGGGTATGGAGTGCCCGATAGAGTGTTTCGACAATAAGCGTGGATTTGCCGCTTCCAGATACACCGGTGACGGCAATGAGCTTTCCCAGTGGGAACAAAACGTCGATGTGTTTGAGGTTATGTTGGGAGGCGCCGACGACGGTTAATGTTTGAGAAAGCACAGAAGTGTTCTGAACATTTGGCCGTGCAATCGTTTTTTCACCAGTTAGATATTTTCCAGTCAATGAGCGCGTATTTACTTTAATATCTCTGGCGGACCCCTGGGCAACAATTGCTCCGCCGTGCTCACCCGCTCCGGGGCCGAAATCCACAATCCAATCTGCACTCTCTATGGTTTCCCGGTCGTGTTCGACAACAATGACGGTATTGCCCAGATCGCGCAGTTTTTTAAGGGTATTAATAAGCATGATGTTGTCTTTCTGATGCAATCCGATGGACGGCTCGTCTAACACATAAAGAACACCGGACAGACCCGATCCGATTTGAGAGGCTAGGCGGATACGCTGCGCCTCTCCGCCGGAAAGCGTGGTAGCAGAGCGGGCAAGGGTAAGGTAATTCAGTCCTACGGCGTCCAGAAACGCCAGGCGGCTTGCGATTTCCTTCACAATCGGAGCAGCAATTGTTTCTTCCGTTTTGCCTGATAAGTTTCTGGGCAAATGGCTGATCCATTCCAAGCTGTCGCGTACCGAAAGATCCGTGACATCGGCGATGGAAAATCCATCGACCGTAACGGTAAGTGCTTCCTTTTTAAGTCTTTTGCCACGACACTCTGCACAGATTTCCTCACGCATGTACTTCTCAATTTCGGCTCGCACAAAATCCGATTCTGACTCCACATAGCGCTGCTTGAGTTCCGGAATAATACCGCGATATGGTTCCTCGATCGTGGTGAGATCTCCAAACCTGTTTTGTCCTTTTACCAGATACGTTTTGTCCCCTGTGCCGTTTAAAAGCACGTCCATCTGATTTTTGGTGAGCTTGCCTAAAGGCAATCTGGGATTGATATCATAAACTTGCGCGACCGTTGTAATAACGCGGCTAAACCAGGTGTCGTGAAAAAACATGCGGGCAAACGGAAGAATTCCTCCCTCGGTG
>JACREP010000067.1 GCA_016218185.1 Candidatus Gottesmanbacteria bacterium
AAAATACCCAATCTCAATGGGTGTCACTTCGGCGCCGGAAGCGAGAAATTTTAAGCGGGACAAGGCAAAGGCGCGGCGCGGCGAGTCTTTTCGAGCACCGTCACGCAGGGTATGGAGAGAAGAAGTGACAGCTACACAGTTGCTTGACGGATGCGCAGTAAAAGGCGAGCCGCGCACAGCGCCGACGCCGACCTCAGCAGCGCCGATATAACCGTCTACCACGCGCACAAACACGACTACGCCTTTGTGCGGATCGTATTGCGAGGAGAAAACGAGGGCCCGGAGGGGTTTACCCGGAACGCCTTGCGGCGCAGGAATCCGCTCGACAATCGCATCCAAGACCCTCTCCACGTTCTCCCCTGTCTTTGCGGATATTTCTAAAATTTCGTCCTCCCTAAACCCTAGCGTTGCTAGTTCTGCTCGTGTTGCTTCTTTTCTGGCATTGGGCAAATCAATTTTGTTGATAATGGGAATAATCGTGAGCTTATGCTCCCGGGCGAGGTGCAGGTTTGCCAACGTCTGCGCCTGCACGCCTTGCGTGGCATCCACCACGAGGAGCGCCCCTTCGCAGGCAGCGAGCGACCGGCTCACCTCGTAGGTAAAGTCCACATGGCCGGGGGTGTCGATCAGGTTGAGGATGTATCTATCATGTTTGTCATCGCGAGACCGTTCCGACGGCGTGGTGATCTCGTTTTTAACATGGGATTGCTTCGTCTCCGCCGGCTGGCGGATCCTCGCAATGACATTCGGAGAATACACCATCCTCACCGGCGCAAGTTTAATCGTGATCCCCCGCTCCCGCTCGATGGGATTGCTGTCCAGCAGCTGCTCCACCATCTCCCGCCTAGCTACCGTCCCGGTGAGCTCCATCAGCCGGTCCGCAAGCGTCGATTTTCCGTGATCAATATGAGCAATGATGGCAAAATTTCTAATCATAGACTGTGTATTCATGATAGATAAAGCGCAGTCCCGTACTTGCGCCCTTGCGAGGCACGGCCGCAGGCCTTGCGAGCAAGTAAGCATAGTACTGGGGCAAGCGTACTCTTCCCGTGGTCGATATGCGCGATGATGGCAAAGTTACGGATGTGATCCTGACTCATGCGGGTATTATACCAAGTTTGCCTGCGAGCTGGTTGCCGCTTGCAATTGGCCGGGAATGCATACTACCATAGTGAATATGATAGAAAACGGACACAGAGAAACCCGCGGTACGCGCCGCCTGATCCGAAGTTTCCAGGCCAAAGCCTTAAAAAAACGGCCGTTTGTCGTGCGCGTGGCAGACTGGGCCACGTCGTACTTCGGCACCATTGAGTTTTTCGCCATCAACGCGAGCGTATTCGCCTTCTGGATTGTGCTCAACACCGGCGTTATCCCCGGCATCCGGCCGTTTGACCCGTTCCCGTTTATCCTCCTGACCATGACCGTGTCGCTGGAAGCGATATTCCTCACCATCATCGTCCTCATGAGCCAAAACCGGCAGGCCTATATTGCGACCCTGCGCGATGAGCTGGAACTGCAAGTCAACCTCATCACCGAACGGGAGCTCACCAAGGCGCTGCAACTGTTGGCAAACCTCCATCGCTTTCACAATATCCCGCTGGACGATCCGGAGCTGGATGCGATGGTGAAAGCCACCAACGTCTCCTACATTGAACGCAAACTGGAAGAAGAGATCTCAGACCGGCCTAAAAGCCTGCCGCAGGTCGTCACCAAGCCCTTTACTGCCATCTCCCACTCGTTCCAACACGCACAAAAGCAATCCGGGCTAGCGGCGGGCGCCAAAAACGGAGAAAAAAGAAAACCCCTTCAGTAACCTTCTTGTTCTTACATCTGTTCTCTTCGCATACCGTGAGCGGGAGGAAGGGCACCTTCGGGATATTCCCTAACACAGTATGCCTCGATTTTGGCACAAAAATCAGGCCATGCTGGATCACCGCGTGCGGCATCTGTGAAAGCTTGTCTATCGTTTTGACTTAAATCTTCAAGGTGTGGCGCTAGCTTCGGTAACGAATCTAAAGACTCACCATATAATAATCCGGCCCGGGTTTTATCACTCCTAATACCTTCACCTATAACCCGGCTAACTGCTTTTCTTGTCATAGAAAAACATTATATCAAACTATTGCAATTTTATCCAGTCTACCGAGCCATCGCGAAGGAAACTGAGAAACCGAGGTTGAACCTCGAATTTATTATTTATACGCTCCAGGTAGCATCATTTTTCGCACCTTCCGCTCTATCTTCTCCATAAACTTCTCTGTCCCCACAACGTGTCCCCATACGGGCTTGGGTAGCACATCATCCCACTGACTCCCCATACCTCCGAAAATAAACTCCTGGTATGCTGTCACCTGCTTGTCCGGATTTGAAGAAAATAATGCGAGTGCCGCCTCGCGAGCCAAAAGTGACACCTGCGCATGACGACCATCGAGGTAAGCCCCATGACTACTCCATGGATAATTCTTTGGATCATCGACCAAACCCGCACGCACGGGGTTGAGGTGAATATAGCGAATAAGTTCAAGCAAATAACTATCTTTATCCACAAGGAACCAATGGTACCTTCCTTCAAATACATGACCCGTATGTCCGTGTTTTTTGTTAAAATACATCGTATAGGCTGTCTGGATGCGATGCATAACTTTGTCAATCCCGTACTTCCCCACTTCAATAAGCAAATGAACATGATTTGGCATCAGCGCGAAGGCGTAGAGGGTAAATGGAAGCTTCTTTTTACAGGTCTCAATCGTCTGAAGATAGCGCTGAAAATCGCGGTCGACGCGAAACGTTTGTTGCCGATCGTTGCCCCGCGCTGTAATATGGAACAGCGCTCCTTCGAAATGAATCCGTTGCGGCCTTGCCATCACCAATGATCATAAAATGATTCTCTGCAGATTGTCAAGACAGCAAATCTGAGGTTCAACCTCGATTTCCCTCAACTGTGGGGAATTTACGGGGTCAGAAAAAATTCAAGGTTCAACCTTCTTTCGCGGACGCGAGGTACAACATGCATCTCAAACGTCCTACTACTAGTAATGTTTGATAAATTGTCCTATAATATATTCTATGGCAATTTCGCCGGAAGTAGCGGCAGAGATCCTTGTAGGTTTGCTTCCTATTGCAATTACGACCCTCAAATTGGCAAAAGGCGCCAAGGTACAGGGTTTAGACACAACGCGGGCAGGTCGTGGATTCGATATAGCCACGCAAAAATCTGTGCCAACACCGGAGGGAAAAGTAGATGTAATTGTGGTTCCTAGCCGCGCCAAAG
>JACREP010000070.1 GCA_016218185.1 Candidatus Gottesmanbacteria bacterium
AGTTTGACTTCGTGGTCTCTTCCAGCCGAGATAAAGTCGTGATGCTGGAAGGCGGTTTTTGTGAAACGCCGGAGAAGCTGGTATTGGAGGCAATCGCAACGGCAAAAGAAACGAATAAAAAGCTCATCGATCTTATCGAAGATCTGGTTTCGGCAGTGGGCAATGCGAAAGAGCCGGTGCCAGCGGAAAGCTCGATGGAAGAGTTAAAAGAAAAGATTATCAAAGATTACAAAAAAGAAATGGAAGACGTATTTTTTGCCCACGCTGCCAAAGAGACCGGAAGCGAAGAAGTCGAGGTGCTTGCGGCAACTATTGTCGAAGCATACGAAAAGAAATGGACCGTTAAAGACGTGCTGACGGCGCTGGACAAGCTGTTTAAGAAAAAAGTGCGGGAGAATGTACTGAAGCACGCCAAACGCGTAGACGGCAGGAAACTGGATGAGGTTCGAGCAATCGCCATAGAAGTAGGGCTGTTGCCACGGACGCACGGAAGCGCGATGTTTAAGCGCGGACAAACGCAGGCATTGACGGTGGCAACCTTGGGGACGCCGTCTTTGGAGCAACTCATCGAAAGCCCGATGGGCGAAGAAGCCAAACGCTACATCCATCATTACAGTATGCCGCCGTATTCCGTGGGCGAAACCGGCAGGATGGGGACACCCTCGCGGCGGGAAATCGGCCACGGCGCGCTGGCCGAGCGGGCACTTCTGTCAGTGATTCCTTCTGAAGATGAGTTCCCCTACAAGATCCGGTTAGTCTCGGAGATTATGTCCAGTAACGGCAGCACCTCAATGGCGTCTACCTGCGGATCAACGCTTGCACTTATGGATGCCGGCGTTCCCATCAAAGAACCGGTAGCCGGTATTTCCATAGGACTGATGAGCGAAGGGAAAAAGTTCGTATTACTTACAGACATCATGGGGATTGAAGATTTCGCCGGCGACATGGACTTTAAAGTAGCAGGGACGAAAAACGGCATCACAGCCATTCAGTTGGATATTAAAATTGACGGCTTAACAGACGAAATTATCAAAGATACCGTGGCTGCAGCGCGTGTAGCGCGATTGGCAATTTTGGAGAAAATACTCAGCGTCATCAGCGCTCCGCGCAAAAATCTTTCCAAGTATGCGCCCAAAGTGACTGTTGTGAAAGTGCCGGTGGACAAAATCGGAGAGGTAATCGGTCCGGGGGGCAAAATGATCCGGCAGATTATTGCCGCAACGGGTGCCACCGTGGATGTAGAAGACGACGGGTCGGTGATGATTTCCGGTACGGACAGCGAGTCCGTAGCCAAAGCTGTGGCGTGGGTAGAGGGGATGACGCGCGAAGTGCATCCGGGAGAAGAATATGAAGGAGAAGTCAAACGCATTTTACCCTTCGGCGCGTTTGTGGAGATTTTGCCCGGCAAAGAAGGCATGGTCCATGTGTCGCAGATGGCAACGACGTTTGTCGCCAATCCTAACGACGTGGTGGCCCTCGGGCAGAAAGTGAAAGTGCGCATAATGGAGATAGATGACCAGCGCCGGATCAATCTTTCGATGCTGTTTGGTGAGGATGCCAAAAAAGTCCCCACCAGGGAATCCCGCGGGTTTGACCGGCCGCGCAGACCATTTGACCGGAGAAGAAGATTTTAAAATGAAACGGGTCCTGCCGCAAAAGGCGCTTAGGTCAGCATACCTTGGTTCTCGCGACGGTCAAGGTCCAGACCACTATCTCTCCATACTCTCCGTTTCGCCAAAGCCGTGACCGTCGCTGCGAAAAGGTATGCCTCCCCGCGCCTTTTGCGTTTTGAATACATTTTTTGTACTGACAATTAGTGTAAGATAAATATATGAGTAAATTTTCTGATGAGGTACATGCTTTCCGGAAAAAACTTGATGCGGCCAAGGTTCCCAAAGAACTGAAAGAGCGGATCGCGGGAAATTTAGAAGAAGTAAGCCGCCTGGAAAACGATATTTCCGCCCGTGTCCACATAGAACAGATTTTTGCCTATACGGATTGGGTGGTGAGCCTTCCGTGGGACACGCGTACCACCGACGTATTGGATATTGCAAA
>JACREP010000073.1 GCA_016218185.1 Candidatus Gottesmanbacteria bacterium
AATATAGTATACCACACGGACACCTCTATTCGATAGTCCGGGCGAGTCTGTAGACATTAGTGCTGCCCATCCCCTTTCATGTAGAAGCAAGACGATCCAATATCCACATGCGTGCCAACGTGGTAGGCCCGATGCCCTTTTTATAAGCTTTTTTTCGAAGCTTAGTAAGGGATAACTCATCAAAGCGAATGGTGATTCCTTGAGATAAGTTTTTCGCCACGCGATCTTTTATTGGATTAAGCTCATCCCAATAATCGGCAGCGCTATGAGTATCCCAAAATTCTGCAAGCTCCTCGCGTGTTGCGTTTTTTCCAGGAATTGGATCTCTTCGTTTCTTTTGTTTCATAACGTCACCCCCGTTTCTTGTGTTACGTCATGACGGGCTATATGGGCAACATTGTGTGTATCCCATATCAACCGGTCTATCACAATCATGACTCTATTGTAACACATTGCGTTACAAAGTCAAAGCCAAAATTCGGGGAATGTACGCACAGAATTTTATGCAGTGGTCCAATGGAGTCTACCCGCGCAACGAGTTTGGGAATGAGCCTGGATGAATTCATCTGCAAGTGCCTTAACTGCGTTCTGCAGTTTAAGTAAAATAAACGGTGGCTTTCAGCGTGAAAACTTGGATTTCCAGTAGACCCATAATTTCTTCAGATCTTTGTCACTCTTCGACCTGCTAAACGCCATGTACCAACAAAGAAACGCCGCTTGCCGGGGAACCTTCATGCCCCGATGATCTCCCAGTTTTTGTTTCAGGTTGCTGTTGACGCCTTCTAAAGCATTGTTGGTCTTTGGGATCAAGGGATTGATCAAAAACACAAACAATGGGTCTTGATCGTAGGTGAGAAGCCGCCATGCTCTTCGGAGATTTCCGTGGGTATACCACCAGTGCCGGGTTCCTCCGGTCGGAGCAATGGTTTTTTCTTTGAGCATTGCGCCATAGTCTTTTTCCCAACGAAGGAGCAGTGTGTTCCATACGGCAGGATCACGGGACGTTTCCAGGATGGTGATATTTTCAGCAATCCACCGAAGTTTTTGGGTGGCCGCAAACGGACTGTTTAAGGGCAACAGTCGCTTGGCTTGTCGCACCAGATGAGCAAGACACCGCTGATGCGGAATACTCCCAAAGTGGGAAGCAACCGCAGCCACAATACTTCCTTTCCAGTCGCTCACTGCTCCCATGGGGAGATGGTGTAGATGATCTCCCAGCGCTTTGCAGTCTCTTCCGATGGCCTCATACGTTTCACTGCCCATGAACGACCACCAGAGATTTTCCCTTGTGGTCACATTGCGGTGAATGAAAAACACGCCAGCTCGTCCCAACCATTTCCCGTCGCAGCCATACACCCATTCCTGTAGTGTCGTGGCGGTTTCCGGTGGGAGCACCTCCCAGACCTCTGATGCCATCAGTGGATGATCAAGAAACCTCCCAAAGGGAACAGAGAGCGTGGGGCGCGACCAATCGTTGACTGCAAGAATATGCGCGCGGTTGATGCGTCCCCGGACAAATCGGAAGAAGTCACGAAACTCCGTCCAGGTTACGGACGGACGGGGATTTCGAAAGAAGGATCGCGCGCATATCGTGCATCGATAGCGACGTTTTCCGGAGACATAATAGCCATTACGCTTGGCAGGTTTGGAACAAAAAGGGCAGCTGATAGTATTTGTGGAACGGGTGAATAAAGTTTCATAAGTATACTTTTAGCAGATGTTTAGAAGATTGTGAAGGGCTAAACTACTAACGAAAGCCACGTTATTTTTTACTTAAGCCTCTGCCGGTTTTCACTACAGCCTTGATATGCAATATACGAAAATCCCACCCTGTAGCCCGCAGGATATTTCTTTGTTCCTGTTTTACTAAAGCCACACGTGGGACAGAGCGCTTCAACCCACACTGTGCCTTCCAGCTCTTCACGTTGCGACACTTCCGGAACATACGGTTTTCCCGATGCTCGATCTTGCATAAGGACGGACTATATACCAACTCAACCAAAAATGCAATCAGACCTATAGTCCTTGACGCTGGCGTCGTTCTTGAGTATAATAAAAAATATGCCTAAAAACGAACTCTCGCCACAGGGGCCGGACTATCCCCAAAATTTTCTCGAGGGCAGGCTGGAAGATCCCCGCTATTTGTTAAAACAGTTGGGTGCGGATCTTATCCATGCTGGGGATATCATCTACTTCTCTGCCGTAAGATTTAAACCGGTCCTTTGGGTCTCTGGTAATATCCCTGTGGTTCAAGGGGATCCCGGCGGCCCGGAGGCCGTGGCGTTAACCGCAGGTCAATTTCTCGTCGAGTGCCCGCACGGAGAATAACTATGCCAACCACACCGGACAGACCCAAACTCGGAACATGCTGCAGCTTTTATCTTGCCCCCCCTGGGTACTGTTTAGAGCACGGGAAGTGTGCCGCGCTTGACTTCATCAGAAACCAGAAAGAAGCCGGCGGCTTGAGCCAAGCCGAAAAAGCCCGCATGGAAAAAAATACACAACGTACCGCCATCGGCGACGGCTGCACCGAGATCCACCCCGAATCGGATGCGCCCAAACCGTAAAATTCAATTCTTCACAGTCGAAAGATACGTTCCCGCCATCTCCCAAAATACCTTTACCCCGTCGCTTGCAAGCTCCTCGTGCTTGGGGTAGCCGGTAAACGGTACACCATGGTATGCCCACCGATGGCCAGGAAGCGCACGGCATTCGTGCCCACCCTTTCATACACAATACGGATGTCGTCGGTAACGGAAAATGCCCATTTGTCTGCAAGTTTTTTGTGGAGCGCGTGGTTACGAAGACGCGTGTCCGAGGGATTGTTCCTAAACCACTGGATGCACTGCTCTACCTCTTTCCTGATCGTCGGAACTTGGGTGATCAAATCTTGAAGATCTTTTCTGTACCGTTTTGCGTATCGAACGTTTACCATGGCGCGTAACGGGATGTTTCAGTACAAAATCAACAAACGATCCCTTTCCATCCCATTCTACACTATCTTCAATGGGTTCGGCAGCGGCTTTTAAAACACTCCGCTCAAACTCCGGAGTAAACCCATTGCGAGTAAGCCGAGGGTTGAGCCACCACCGCAGGGCATCGCGGATAAGTTCACTCAACGCGCTGTAGTGATACTCACGTTGATGCCTTTTCGCCTCGTCGTAGAGTCCTTGGGAAAGAGAAATGTTAATGGTCTTTGTTTTCATACAAACATTGTATCCAACACATACAAACTTTGTCAAGGCCGGAGATACGCTTCTACCCTCTCCCAAAACCTGGCAACCCCGTCGCTGGCAAGCTCCGGGTGCTTGGGGTAGCCGGAAAAGTCGGCCATGGCGGCAAAGATGCCGTAACGCAGGCACCAGAGCGTGAAGGCAGCCGCCTGCTTCGGGTCACTGGGGAGCCGCAAACCCCGCCAGTGGCGGGCATCCGCAAGCATTTCGCTGTCCGGCAGAGACGCCCCCTCTGCAAACTCCCAGCGCCGTTTGCTCCCCGCGTGTTTGGGGACGAGTCCGTGCCGCTGGAGAAACGCCAGATTATCCCATTCCTGCCGGCCCACGGGATCGGTGAGGAGGAGTATCGAACCGCCCCGCTTTGTGGGATCCACTAAAGCTTTGAACGCCTGCTCCGAGGGTTTGGTGACCTCAAGGCCGATGGTTTCTTTAGCATAGAGCTTCTCGTACAAATCCACCGCTTCCTGATCCGTGGGTGAGGAGGCCACGGTTACGTTGGGCCGGCCAACCATGTCAGCAAGGAAGGAACGGGTGGAAAGCATTTCCTTTGATACGATGTGGAAGGTGAAGCGATCCGAGGCTTTTTTGAGTGCATCCATATAGTGTGAGAAGTAGGAAAGCTGCACCGCAGCACCCGAGACCGGAATCGCCACGTGGATAGCTGTGGCGGAGGCGGAATCAAGTTGCGCCTTGCGCTGCCCAACGAGTTGCAGGGGCAACGCTTCGGCAAGCATTGGCGCTACCGGGTAGGGAGCGACTGTATAGGTTGTCGATGAAACCGGGTGAAGCGTCTGATGGTATGCTTCTAACCTCTGCTTCGTGGACCCGCTGGGAACGACAATAAGATCAGCGCCAGGAACAGCCCAAATTTTAAGTGGTGCGTCGTCCGTGACGACGACCACAATCACCAGCCGGACGTGATGGTTTTTCTCAAAGCGCTCCTTCATCGCCGCAAGCTGGTGGGCCAGGCCCATGTACGTGGCGATAACAAGGATTGTCGTGGGCGCGTCGCGGCGCTCAGCAAGAAGAGCGGCAAGCTGAGCTTCCAAAAGTTTCGTGTGGCTACGCAGTAGAGAGCGGTAGACGCCGGTAAAAATATCCTCACGCCAGCCGTACTGCAGCCATTCAAAAATTGCGCGGGCCGCGGTGTGTACGCTGGCAAAGCGGTGGAGCCACGTCATGGCTTTATCCTGCGACCCCAAAATCACTGCCGTGACGCCCGGTGGCAGGCCGTGGTAGAGCGCGTCAGCCACCCGCAGGTGTCCCAAGCCTGCCGGCGCATGGGCGATGACGATGAGAAGCCGGGGGTCGGTCAACGATGATGTGGCCATTGATTTCCAGTGTAGCGTAAACCTATTGCACCGTCCACCCTTTGCCGTCGCTGACTACTTCAATGTCGCCTTTTTCATCCGTTCGTAGTATCTTAATAGCTCTATCTCTGAGTGCCTTTAAGGTTTCTTCGGCAGGATGGCCGTAGGAATTTTTCCCAACCGAGATCACCGCCAACTGCGACTCAGGTACAACAGGCACAAGGCCCGCCCTTGAGCGTGGAGGTCCAAATATCCAATCAAGGAACGCAGCGGTCATGCCGGTTTTACTCCCATGGTGCGGCACTTTTAGCACTTCTACCCCATCGAGTGCTTGCTTCCCGACAAACTGGTAGTTGACGTGGTTATCCGCGTCTCCGGTAAACAGCACGTCAAACGTGCCGTAGTGAAGGGTAAACACCAAGCTGTAATCGTTAAGCTCACCGACGACCGAGGAACCCAAAACCGATTGGGGACTCTGCAAGGTCTCACCTTGCAAAGTTGCAAGGTGAGACCTTATGGAACTCTTTCCTTTCGCTATCTGTTCCTCGGAGGGCCAGATCATTGCAAGCGTTACCGGCCCTACGGTGATGCGCTCCCCTGTAGTTACAAACTTTTGGCTAATTTTTTTGCGCTTCACCACTTCTACAAGTTCTTTGTATCCTTCCGTATCATTTGCCACATCGCTTCGGACGAAGTAGTCCACCGCGTAGCGATCAAAGACGGAAATGAGTCCCTGCATGTGGTCTTTCTGCGGATGGGTCATGGCGACAATATCAATGGCGCGGTCCCAAAACGGCATGTGCTTGCCTAAACATCCAAGCACGCGGTCATTGGGCCCGCCGTCCACCAGCATGTCGCGGCCGTCCGGAAACCGGATGTAGGCCGCATCCCCTTGTCCCACATCGCAAAACACCACACGGAGCTTGCCGTCCGGCAGCGTCCAGACAAAACTAAACAGCAAGACAAGGCCTGTAGCAATACCACTTATCAGATACCCGGTGCGTAATTTAAACATAGTTGCTATCTTGTAATATATACATTTCGGCTAGAGAGTATTCCCCGATCTAACCTCAAGATGTGTTGCTTTGATATAGATGAACGATAATCTATTCCGCCTCAAATTGCAGCAATAATTTTCCATAGTCACTAATTATACCAACGGCCGTTTGCGTTTTTAGTGATTATACATTACGGACTACCGATGCTTGCGCCCGGTACCTTACTCAAAAGCATGACGACGGTTAGAAGATACTGAAGCCCTACCCATGCTCCCCACGCAATCACCTGCCCCAAGGGCAGGAATATCCACCCGGCAATTGCGACAACGAGTCCTACAACGGTGAGCGGCTGGATGAGCCAGCCGATGAGCACATTGGCAATGGGCGAAATCAGGCTGACGCGGTGAAAATACCAAAAGATGATGGGGATGGTAAACACCTGGGCGGCAAGGGTCAGATGAAGGTTTTCCCGAATCAGAGACCAAATCCAATGAAACACCCCTGAACTCGCCCCTCCTGAGGTCGCCAACGAAAATTTAGATCCGTCTTCAGAGAAATAGCCTTTGGAGTCTTCTGGTTCACCATCCCCAAAGAGTGAAGCCAGACTAAATTTTGTTGGCTCCCCGTCGGGGCTCCCCGCACTCGTCTTCATGGCTTCTCCGGCGACCTCAGGCAGGGCGACCTGGGCGCCTTGCTCTTTCCGGCCTCCAAACAATATAATTCCCAGCGTTGCCATGGCCGAAAGCTGAAAAGAGAGGTCGGAAATCCAAGCAGGATTTAGCAGTAACATGGTGCTGACTGCTAACATCCATGCTAGCAGTCCCCATGTCTGTCTGCCAAAAATAATGGCCAATAAACTAATGCCGCCCATGATGCCGGCACGGATCACGCTTGCGCTTGGCCCCACAAACCAGATAAAACCTGTTATCAGCAAAATTGTCAGCGCACTTGCCCACCGCCTGCCCACCAGCCAGAGAAGCGAGAAGTTGATGATGCCGGTGAGGATAGTGATATTGGTGCCGGACAGCGCCACGATGTGCAGGGTGCCGGTCGTAATGAGCGCATCGGTGAGCTCTTTTGAAAGCGTTGCTTTGGTGCCGAAGAGAATGCCGGACAGTAAACCCGCGTGCGGCTCCGGCAGGAGTTGGTTGATGATGGAAGTAAACGTGGCAACGATAACCATGACTTACTTTGTCATTGCGAGTCCGTTCCGACGGCGAAGCAATCTCTTGTTTGTTTTAACAGGAGATTGCCACGTCG
>JACREP010000074.1 GCA_016218185.1 Candidatus Gottesmanbacteria bacterium
ACTGGCCAGGTGCCTCGCATAGGTGCCGCTCCCCGACCCCCAAAACGGAAACGTCTGCAGGTACAATATCCGCATTACCCTGGATTATACATGAAGCCGCTTTCGCAACACAAGAAAAACAAACGAAATAATAGTATAATTCACCAGGCTATGGCCAACGGCTCTGAAACTGCCAGATTGGGAATAGGCACGTCTCCACAGTTTGATCAATGGGTCGCATGGCGGGCGAAAGTTGGTCAACTCTTGGGAGCCCGTATTCTCACTGATCCCCGCCAACGCGCGCACCTTATTGGATCCGATGGAATAGACCATACTCCGGCGCCAACACAAGCAGAAATAGATGCATATACCAGGCGGATGGAAGAAAACTGCGGACGTGTGTTCCAAGGGGTGCTCGATTCATTGCCCGCACCGGACGGCAGGATTTATACCGTCCAAGAAATTGAGGATGGACTCATGCTGTCTACTTTCATTAATGCTTTAAGGTGAGACCTTTAAAGGTCAATCTCAAATTGATATCTTGCAAGGTCTCACCTTTAAATGTATGCTTAAGCAGTATGCCCAGCAGAAATATTATCAAAACATATGTCAAAGACGGCATATACCATGTTTATAATCGCGGTGTAGAAAAACGGGATATCTTTCTGGACGCGCAGGATTACCGAGTATTTCTGAATTATCTAAAAGTGGCTCTTACTGCTCCAGATTCTGGAAAGAAAAAGACGTTTCAGGTTAACGCCACCACATTTCGCGGTATCCCGCGTCCGCCAAAAAACTTTTATGGAAAAATTGAACTCCTCGCCTACTGCCTGATGCCCAATCATTTTCACTTCCTTATCCGACAACGTGACACACGCACCATGAAAGAGTTTATCCAATCTATCGCGACTCGCTACGCGATGTATTTTAATAAAAAGTACAAACGGGTCGGTTCTCTACTGCAGGGACCATATAAAGCTATTCTTGTTATGGAAGAAGCCTATCTATTGCACCTCTCGCGTTATATCCACCGCAACCCGACAGAACATACGCAGAATCTTGTAAACGCGTACTCTTCCTATGGCGAATATCTTGGGAAAAGGAAAACGGCGTGGGTGAAACCTGACTTCCTCCTCTCCTTTTTTAAAAAAACGACGCTCCCGATGCTTACGTCTGTCACATCGTATGAAAATTTTGTTGAGTCCTATAAAACCGACAGCGAATCTCTCCTCGGCTACCTTACCCTCGAAGATTGACAAAAAAACGTTTCAAGGTCTCACCTTTAAAGGTCAGCTTCAGATGACAATTTTACAAGGTGAGACCTTGAAAGGCATATCCTTCCGCAACACAAGCAACGCGTTTTCCGCGCTAGGACTTGACAATAAGTTTATCAATACAGTAGCATACGTGCCGTATGCGTAACTCACCAGAAGTAAAAGAGGTTGTCCCCCCCAGATAGCGGCTCTTGAGCATGGCCTAAGCCGCATGGGTGCCCGATTTCACTATTTCGTTGTGCTCAACCGGCCAAACGGAGGAGTTGATCCAAATGGTCTCCTTGAAGCGTATTCACACCCGCAAGAATCGGAAACAACCGCCCGGGGGATTGCCGACGCGCTCCAGCAAAAAGAAACCGCAGGGAAGACGGCGCTCCGCCTTGACCAAGGAACGGATCCGTGCTCAGACGAGGCATTGTTTAAGGTTGTTACGGTGGAACGCGGCGCGAAGTGGACAATAATCGGGCCGTTGCGTACCGGCGAACGCCGCAGAATCTATACTCACGGTGTCAACGACGAAACCCACGGCGCACCGGACTTTGACGACTGGATGGATATCGAAGCTGAACGCTTGGAGCAAACCTTTTCCTCTACCCCCGATATCCCCACTTGACGGAAATCCCGACAGGGGCCCGCCCCAATTTACAACAATTTGCAAGGTTCAACCTTTAAAGCCTAGCCTCAATTTGCCTACACCCGCCGGGTGTTTTATGCCTGCACCTGTTCTTTAGTCTTCAACACCAACCAGAAAAACTTGACTAGCGCTAATTGGCGGCGCCACCTCCAGGGCTGCCGCGCGAGCCGCCAGAGCCACTCGAGGCCCACATTTCTAATGAATAACGGCGCCCGCAGCGTCCGGCCAGAAATAATGTCAAAGGAGCCGCCCACGGACATCATTATCAGGTTGTCATTGCGAGACCGAACTGAGGGCGAAGCAATCTCTTGTTTTGTTTTAACATGAGATTGCCGCGTCGCTCGAAGACTCGCTCCTCGCAATGACAAAGAAAGTCGTTCTATGAAAAACTCCTGTTTCGGCGCACCCAGACCGACGAAAACGAGGCGGGTGTTGGTTTTCTGGATTTTCTCGCCTAGGTCACTTACGTCGCCTAGGTTACCTAACTGAAGCTCCCCCGGCTCCTGGGCCCACCCAACCAGTCCCGGATACTTTTGCCGTAAGCACTCAAGCGCCTCGACTGCTACCCTACCTCTCCCGCCGATAAGCGCGATGGGATAGCCCCGTTCTGCCGCCATCGCCACCAGGTCTTCCATCAGTTCCACTCCGGCAATCCGCCCCTTGATTTCTGTCCCCTGTCCCCTGTCTCCTGTCTCCTGGAGGAATCGCCCTGCAAGGACGATTCCGATGCCGTCCGGGATGGCCACATCGGCCTGATTGAGGATTTCGGCAAAGTGTTTGTTTTTCTGCGCGTAGATGATTTGTTCCGGATTAGGAGTGACAATAACTAAGGGCTTTACCGGTTTTTTGGGATTTTGGATTTGGGATTTTGGATTTTGCAGAAGGTACTTCTGCAAATGCTCTAGGATTTCTTTTTTCGGACTTGTCGTAATGGAAATTCCCAGCATTTTTACCGCATTTAGACTCATAGTTATATAAAAGTTAGTTAGCAAGAAAGTTACTTAGTTACTTAGTAAACAAATGAACACAAAAAATCGTATCTAAATTAAATTAAAGTCAGCGTATTAGTATTAAGAAAAAATAAACTATAAGTTTTATCTTATTTTTCTTATTTTTGGTCTCAAAATACCATTTTTCTTTCTTCTTTTGTTTTTATAGGTCTTACTAATTAACTAAGTAACTCGCGTTGCTCTCTTGCTCCCCTACCTCTTGCTCACGCTGCGTTTATACAGCTCGATGTTTTCGAGCGCCACCCCGGTGCCGCGCACCACACACAGAAGCGGTTCATCTGCCACATGACAGACCACGCCGGTCATCTGTGTCATCAGACGGTCTAAATTGCGAAGTAAACTGGTTCCGCCCGCCATGACAATCCCTTTGTCGATTATGTCCGCCGCCAATTCCGGCGGTGTATCTTCAAGCACTGCTTTAACCGCAGCAACAATCTGGTGAAGCACCGGCGTGATGGCCTCCGTTACTTCTGCTCTGGTTAATGTAATCATGCGCGGTAGGCCCGCAATGGCGTCCCGGCCACGCACCTCCATAAAAGAAATAGGGGGTTGGGACGATGGGGAGATGGGGAGTTGAGACGAAGCGTTTTTCTTCCCATCTTCCGCTCTTCCCATCTTCCGCTCTTCCCCTCCCCCTATCGCATCCCCAATCGTTATTTTGATCGTCTCCGCCATCCGTTCACCGATAATCAGATTGTATTTTTTCTTGATATACAGGGCAATGGCTTCATCCAGTTTATTTCCGGCCACCCGGGCACTCCGGTGTGCCACAACGCCTCCCAAAGAAATGACTGCCGCCTCGGTTGAGCCGCCGCCCACATCCACGATCATGTGTCCGGATGCCTGGGCTATGGGAATTTTGGCCCCGATTGCAGCGGCGAGGGGCTCTTCAATAAGGTAGGCAACCCGGGCTCCGGCAGAAAGCGTGGCATCCAAGACCGCCCGACGCTCCACCTGCGTCACGCCGGTGGGCACGCAGATCATGACTTCCGGCTTGAAAAACCGGTTGCGGCCTGCAGCGCGGTCAATGAAGTAAGATAAGAGCGCCTCGGTAATGCGGTAGTCGGCAATCACGCCGTCCCGCATGGGCCGGGTAGCAACGATCGTGCCGGGCGTCCTGCCCAGCATTTCCTTGGCCTCATTGCCCACAGCCACGACACGGTTATCATCCACCGTCACGGCAACCACTGTGGGTTCGTTGAGTACCACTCCTTCACCGGCCAACCAGACGAGAGAATTAGCTGTTCCCAAATCGATACCAATGCGTTTTGTAAATCTCCCGAACATAAGATACTGTGTCATTGCGAGTCCCGATCCAATCGGGACGAAGCAATCTCTTCCCCTTCATAAAGAAAGATTGCCGCGTCACTCGAAGACTCGCTCCTCGCAATGACAAGAAACGTGCGCATTCGCATTCTATCACACTCCGGTGTATAATAGACCATCATGGCGTGGCGCAAACTTCGCGACTATTTGATCCCTTTTGTTACAATAGCTCTCATTCTTACTGTATCTTTTGCGATCATTGCCTACGGCCGGGGGTACCGGCTGGATCTTAACAAAACACAACTCCGAGCAACCGGCCTTCTGTCCGTGACCAGCGACCCGATCGGCGCGCAGGTGTATGTGGACGGCAAGCTCAAAACCGCCACCAACACCTCGCTCAACCTTTCTCCCGGACAGTACACCATCCGCATTACGAAAGAAGGCTATCTTGCCTGGGAAAAACCGGTGGGGGTAATGGGTGAAGTGGTCTCGCGGGCCGATGCGTTCCTTTTCCCTACCAACCCCAGCCTCTCACCACTCACGTCTTCGGGAGTCAAAGAACCTGTACTTTCCCCCGACGGCACGAAAATTGCCTATATCGTGCCCCCTAAGCAAATAGACGGCAACGTGAACAAAACCGGCATCTGGGTGCTGGAGTTGGCAGAAGGACCATTAGGCAGAAACCGTGACCCGGTGCAGGTCGCCTCCGTCGACCCGAACTTTGATGTCACGGCTGCCACTATCGTCTGGTCGCCGGATACCACAGAACTGTTACTCACCGTTCCGTCCCGCCAAGCTCGGCTCTATCGCACGAACCGCCTGGACAGCTTCCAAGACGCAAGCCTCACCGCTTCTTCATTGCTTGGCGAGTGGCAGGATGAGCGCAACGGCAAGGAACGCCAGAAACTGGCCGCCTTCAAACAGCCGATCATCAATATGGCCACGACGAGTGCTAAAATTATCAGTTTTTCGCCCGATGAGACGAAAATTTTTTATGAAGCCACCGCGTCCGCTACCATCCCGACCGTTATCAATCCTCACCTTCTGGGCACCAACGCCACACCCGAAACCCGCACCACCCAACCGGGGAAACTCTATGTGTACGATAGCCGCGAGGATAGGAATTACCTGCTTCTGGCCAAAACAGAATTGCCCAGCCCCACCCCGACCCCCAAATCTCCCCTCTCATCCATTGGAAATTGGAAATTGGAAATTGGAAATTCCACGCGAAGCGTGGTTTGGCTCCCTACCAATAAACACCTCATCCTCACCCTCCCCGGGAAAATTGACGTGATGGAGTACGACCGCACCAACTGGATTACCGTGTATTCCGGCCCGTTTGTGGAAGGTTTTGTGGCACCGTGGCCCAACGGAAGCCGCCTCGTCGTCCTAACCAACCTTAACCAAACCGCAAGCACGCTCCCGAACCTGTACACGGTGAACCTGCGATAAGCGTCGCCCAATAAATTGATGACAATTTAAACGCGACTGCCACGTTAAAATTGCGAAGCAATTTTTTACGTGGCGTCCCCGGCGGGAATCGCCGCGGTACCAAAGCGAAGCTTGGTACACGGCGCCCCGTACCGAGCTATGCTCTGGTACTGGGGCGAACCCTCATCTTGTAT
>JACREP010000076.1 GCA_016218185.1 Candidatus Gottesmanbacteria bacterium
CGCCAAAGCTATCTTGTCATCACGGGTTGGTCCGGTATTGGCTCGCGTTTCGGCAGCAAGCACTGCAGTCATGTACTCTACCGGATAATTCGCCTTAAGATACGCCGTCTGATACGCAATCATTGCATAGCAGGCAGCATGTGCTTTGTTAAATCCGTAGCCGGCAAACGGCTCGATCAGGTTAAAAATTTGCTCCGCTTTAGTTTTGGTAAGTCCGTTCGTTACGCACCCTTCAATAAATTTCTCCTTTTGCTTTTTCATTTCGCTGGGAATCTTTTTGCCCACGGCTTTACGCAGTTTGTCCGCATCGCCCCATGAATACCCGGCCAGCGTTATGGCAGTTAAAAGCACATCATCCTGGTAACAAATAATGCCGTAGGATTGCGCCAGGACTTCTTTAAGCCGCGGATCAGGGTAGGTCACTGACTCGGGATTCTGCTTACGCCTGATAAACTCCGGTATCACCTGCATCGGCCCGGGGCGAAACAGCGCAACCATCGCCATAAGGTCAAATATAGTTGTCGGTTTGAGTTCTTTGATATACCGGCGCATACCGGAAGATTCCAGCTGAAACACGCCGGTTGTTTCTCCCTTTGATAGCATTTCAAACGTTTTTTTGTCATTCAGGGGGATGTGCGAAAGATCGATCCGTTTACCCGGAGTCTTCAGGGGGCCGCTTGTGCGCTCAATAAAGGCTAAGGCCTGAGAAAGGATCGTCAGATTTCTCAAGCCCAAAAAATCCATTTTCAGAAGTCCCACACCGTCTTCGCCAACCGTATACATATCGTACTGGGTAATGATTTTGTCGCCCCGTGCTTCCCGTTGGAGCGGCGTATACGCAACCAGCGGCGTATCGGCAATCACCACTCCCGCTGCGTGTACCGAGGCGTGCCGGGCCACCCCTTCCAGTTTTCTTGCCACGTCCAACAGTCGTTTGGTTTCCGGCTCCGTCCGGTAGGCCAAAGAAAGTTCTGCTGACTGCTCGAGGGCCCGGTCAATCGTCATGGCACTCCCCTGAAATCCCGCAGGGATCATGCGGGAAATCCGGTCCGGTGCCGCATATGGCATACCCAAGGCGCGGCCTCCATCGCGCACTGCACCTCTGGCCTCCATAGTGCCGAAGGTCACAATCTGGGCGACGCGGTCGCTCCCATATTTTTGTGTGACATACGCAATGACTTCATCCCTGCGGTCATCGGCAAAATCCAGATCTATGTCCGGAGGGCTCGGCCGCTCTGGGTTTAAAAACCGCTCAAACGGAAGCTTAAAGAAAAACGGATCAATGCCGGTAATGCCAAGGATGTACGATACGACGGATCCTGCAGCCGACCCTCTGCCCGGGCCGACCGCAATGCCGTGATCTTTGGCCCAATTGACAAAATCCTGAACAATGAGAAAGTACGTCGAGTATCCCTTTTTATTGATGATGTCCAGCTCGTAACCGATGCGCTGCTTTACTTCTTCTGACATCGCGGGGTATTTCGCTTTTGCACGCTCCCGTACGAGAGTTTCCAGAAAGCCTGCCGGGGTCTGGCCTTCTTCCAGCGGATACTCGGGCAATATCCACTTGCCGACAGGCAGTGTAATATCGCACATGCTCGCTATTTTTACCGTATTTTCCAGTGCTTCGGGATACTGGAGAAATTGTCCCTTCATCTCTTCAGTTGATTTCATATAGAAATCAGACGATGCGATCATTGACAAGGGTCGATTTTTTTCGAGAATTGTGTGCTGCGTCTGCACGCAAAGGAGTATTTCCTGGGCTTCGGCATCATCGGGATCGACGTAATGGATGTCATTGGTCGCCACCAGCGGTAAACCCAGTTTTCTGGAAAGCGCCACAACTTTTTCGTTCACGATCGCCTGCTCCTCAATCTTCGGGTGATGCTGAAGCTCTAAATAATAATGATCCGGACCGAACAGTTCACTGTACTGACGGGCTACCTGTTCTGCTTTTTCATCTTCACCGGCTCTGAGAAGCGCCGGTACTTGGCCCTGAAGGCATGCGGACAAACAGATGAGTCCCTCATGATATTTCTGCAGGATTTCCCAATCCACGCGGGGACGATAATAATAGCCCTCCAGGTGCGCGTGGGTCACCAAACCCATGAGGTTTTTGTATCCTGTTTCGTTTTTTGCCAGGAGCACCAAATGGTAGGGGTCGGTATCCACCTTTGCCTCTTTATCAAATCGCGAACGCTTGGCCACATACGTTTCCACGCCGATGATGGGCTTTATGCCTGCGGCTTTGGCTTTAAGATAAAACTTAAAGCTTCCGTACATCGCGCCGTGGTCGGTGATAGCCAAAGCAGTCATGCCGAAGCTTTTCGCCCGGTCTATGAGATGATCCAGTTTCCCCAATCCGTCCAGAAGGGAATATTCACTATGTGTGTGAAGATGTACAAAATCCGCCATATCTGCCTTCCCCTAATCAAATCAGCTTCTTTGCCCGCAGCATTTTCCCATTCCTACACCCGGATTCCTACACCCGGCGGGTGTTTTGTGCCTGCACCTGTTCTTGTCGCCCTTAAACGGCGGCTCTAAGCCGCTGCTTGAGCGTTTCCGCGGACACTTTTCCTTTTGATGCTTTCATCGCCTGCCCTACAAGGAACATAAGCGCCTGCTCTTTGCCGTTTTTGTAATC
>JACREP010000075.1 GCA_016218185.1 Candidatus Gottesmanbacteria bacterium
AAACTCTAAAACTCGTAAACTCGTTAAGAGTTTCTAGCGAAAGGAGGTGAAAGACATATGGCAAGCATGTATTGTGTGAAATGCCGCGCAAAGCGGGAAGACCCCAAAGCAGTGAAGGTAACGATGAAAAACGGTAAGCCGGCAATGAAAGGCAAGTGCCCAGTTTGCGGCACCGGGATGTACAAGATCGGCGGCTAACGTTTTAAAAAACGATCTATTCTGCTCAAAGAAAATCCCCGCCTCTTGCGGGGGTTTTCGTGGCACACAGGAATCTCGTAAGCCAGATTCTGTTTTTAGACTCTCATTTCTCTTGTGACACGTAGAACGTGCCTATCGCGTTGATCGCTAACGCGATCTTACGCGATGCCCGCAGACTTCGACCCTCCGGAATGCATCGTTATAACGGGTCATTCGTCGGTTGCAGCGGGTGGGATTGCCTCGTTTCATACACCTTCCTTAGCCGTCAGGCTGAAGGCTGGTGGTCGTCTCTGTGGCTCTCTCATCCTGTTAATTCAGGAATCGTCTCCCTCAACTTTCGCCTCGGGATCACCCGGCCTTGCGGTGGGGGGCTTACGCCCCCTCCCCTGCATTCTGCTGTCTGGACTTTCCTCCCCCTCCGCTCCTCACTTCGTTCGGAGCTTCGGAGGGACAAGTCCCCTTTGGAGGCGCCGTGTCCTTCCGTAGCTCTTTGCGAAACAAAGAGCGAAGGAGGTAAGAGTCCGGATTCCAATGTGCAAGAGAGTATTATATCATAGAAAGTGATGCTTGCCAAAATTGCCTCCGGCGCGGTGGTGGGGCTCGAGGCCGTCCCCGTGACGGTGGAGGTGGATATCGCCTCCCAGGGATTACCCTCGTTTGCCATCGTGGGCCTGCCGGACAAAGCAATCGAAGAAAGCAAAGAGCGCGTGCGGGCGGCGATAAAAAACAGCGGCGCAGAATTCCCCGCCAAACGCATCACGGTGAACCTGGCGCCGGCCGACCTTCCTAAAATCGGGCCAGCCTATGATCTGCCGATTGCCGTAGGTGTTCTGGTTGCCTCGGAACAACTCATTCTCCCCCGCCAAGAATCCATGTACTTCGGCGAGCTTTCATTAGACGGCGGGCTTCGCCACACGAATGGCATCCTCTCTATTGCACTCTTGGCTAAAGTGCAGAAACTCCGGAACTTCTTCCTGCCGGCAATTGACGCAAAAGAGGCGGCAATGATTAAGGGCATCCGCGTGTACCCAACAGCCTCACTGGTGTCACTGACCCATCATCTGACCAACACGACAGCAATTACCCCGCAACCGCACATCTCGTTTGCGTCACTGCGAGGGAAAGAAGAACAGTTTGACTTTGACTTTGCCGATGTACACGGACAGGAGCACGTCAAAAGAGCACTCGAAATTGCCGCGGCCGGAGGACACAACGTTTTTTTACAGGGTCCGCCCGGTGCCGGAAAAACCATGCTTGCGCGTACCCTGCCTTCCATCCTTCCGGACTTAACCGAAAGTGAAGCCATGGATGTCACTAAAATTTATTCTGTCACGGGAAACTTGGCCCTAGGCCAGTCTATCATGAAACACCGGCCGTTTCGTGCACCGCACCACACCACGTCGCGCATCGGCTTGATCGGCGGGGGCACCCATCCGATGCCCGGAGAAATTTCCCTGGCTCACCGGGGAGTCCTGTTCCTGGATGAATTTCCTGAATTCCCCCGGCACGTACTGGAAGCCCTCCGACAACCGATGGAAGATGGAATTGTTTCCATATCCCGCGCCGCAGGATCCGTGACGTATCCGGCAAAATTCATCCTGATTGCCGCGGCCAACCCCTGCCCCTGCGGCAACTTCGGATCCGAAACCAAACGTTGTACGTGCATGCCCGGCGTGGTGCGACGATACCAAAGACGCATCTCCGGCCCCATCATCGACCGCATCGACCTGCATGTGTCTGTGCCCGCCGTCAAAGTGGAAAAACTCACCACCGACCCAGGCATTGGCAGGGCTGAATCCTCCGAAGATGTTCAGCGACGCGTGCAAACGTCACGCGACATCCAAATCCGGCGGTTTGCCAAAACAGGACTCTGTTCCAATGCAGAAATGTCAACCAGAATGGTTAAGGAGTTCTGTGCCCTGTCTCCCGACGTACTTGCCTTTCTTCGCAAAGCCGTTGTAAGCCTTCACTTGTCTGCCCGAAATTACTACCGCATGATCAAAGTAAGTCGGACGATAGCCGATCTTGCCCAAAGCCGGGAAATTAACCTGGCACACGTTGCTGAAGCCCTGCAGTATCGCCCAAAAGAAGACAGTTTCTAAATAATCTATTTCGCCACAAATTCTTCCACCGCAATCTGAATAAGCAGAAGCACCGGTATGGCCAAAACCGCGCCCGTCACACCGGCCAATCTTCCCCCGATCATCAGGGAAAGAATCGTAATAAGCGGGGAAAGACCGGTTACCCTGCGCATCACGACAGGAACCAGAATGTTATTTTCTATCTGCTGGATAAGAAAATAGAGAGCAACCACGGTAAGGGCAAGAAACGGCGATACGGCCAATGCCACCAACACCGCCGGAACGGCAGACATAATAGGCCCGATCACGGGAATAATTTCCAATATTCCGGCAATAATTGCCAGGGGCAAGGCAAATTCTACCCGAAGAATGGTGAGGCCTATGTACGAGCACAACCCGATAAAAAACATCAAAAAAAGTTCACCCCGTACCCACGCCCCCAAGCGTCGTTCTACTTTCCGAAGAATATCCACGGCCCGCGCTGCCACCGTTTCTCCCATGAGGTTTGTCAGAAGTTGCTGCGCATGCCGGCGTTCAACGAGAAAATAGAACGTAAACGCCAGGACCGTCAGCGTCGTTAAAACGTTGGAAAAAATCCCCACGCTCACCTTCACCAGATTTTCCCCGATCGGCGCGATCTGCGCACTTATAGATGATGCGTCGATGTTCCAATAGGGCAGCACCCGGGCTATGAAATTCGGCAGTTCGCGGATAAACTTCGACGACTGGGCAACGAGCGCCGGAACCGTCCCGGCAAACAAAACACCAAATAACCCAAATACCACGGCATAGACAAACAGTATGGCAACCAGCCGCGGGATCCGTATCCGCTCAAGCCCTGATACAAGCGGATTGAGTGCGGTCATAAAGAGAAACGATACAAAAAGAAGAAACAAAATATCGCGGATTTGCAGGAGTGTCCACAACCCGGCCAGAAACGCGACCGTAAAAATGATTGTCCTATGGGAAATTTCAATTTTTGAGGTCATACGCCTCAGGTAGTATACCACGCTGCTACGAAAGCTTCTACTTCGTTATAATAATCTGTGTTTTGCACGTCAAACCAACGGATGTCTTTTTGCTTAGCAAACCAGGTTAGCTGGCGCTTGGCATACTGATATTCGCGGGTTGTCCACATCCGCAGCGCTTCTTGCTTTGAGATTTCCCCCTGTTTATAGGAAAAAATCAGCTGAGCACCAAGTACAGGCTCAGCACCGTCCTTCACCTCTCCAATGGCTTGATGAAATCGTGCAGTCACCCGTTGTTCGATGCGCTCTTTCAATGTCCGTGGCGATGCAGTCAAACCAATCCATAGGGTTTGGCATAACAGTTTTCTTGGCTTGGGAGTTATTCCTGCTGTAACCACTTCGATGGCACGAATAAGACGCCGGGGATTTTGACGGTCTGACGCGTTCATGCGCTGCCACCGGCTTCCATCAAGATGTTCAAGTCTCACCTGGAGCTCATGAAGCGAAAGGTGTGCTAATTGCTTGCGAAGCAGGGCATTCGGGGGGATAGAAAGCGTGGCAATCGGCTCGGTGAGCGCTTTCAGGTAGAATCCGGTGCCGCCCACCGCGATCGGCAATTTCCCGCGCTTTTCTATATTGGTAATTGCGTCGTTGGCACGCGATACAAAATCATGTGCACTAAACGGTTCACCAACCTCAATAATATCGTAGAGCCAAATCGGAATATCGTTTGACCGTTCTTTACCCGTCAGCGCATCGAGTCCTTTATATAGTTGCCGGGAGTCGGCGCTGACTAGTTCGCCGTTGAATTGTTTCGCAAGATGTAACGCAAGAGCCGTCTTCCCGGTTGCCGTCGGCCCGCAAATGATGAGAAGCTTGCTCATGGTCAACTACTAATGAATCGATTCATTAGTAGTAAATTCATAACGTTATTTATATGTTCCGGCACGTAAATTAGTTTTATTGATCAATTCTTCAAGAATTTTCCACCGGCGCTTTTTTTCTTCATGCGGAATGTCATCTGTAAAAACTTTGTGAGCAGCGGTCATCGGCCGGTCAGAGTACATAGCCACATATGCTTTGGTGAAGCCAACTTTTTTTGCCAGATCAACGGTGTGCTCAAATTGCTCTTTTGTCTCTCCCGGAAACCCCACAATAATGTCTGTGCTAAAGGTTATATTTTGTATTTGAGTTTTGATCTTTGATATTACCGCAATATATTGCTCGCTCGTGTACCATCGATTCATACGCTTTAACACCTCATTGCTTCCTGATTGCACAGGTAAGTGGATGTGACGAGAAATCTTGGCGTTGTTGGCAATTGTCTTAATAAGGTCGTCCGAGAAATCCCACGGGTTACTGGAGATAAAATCAATACACGTGATCCCTTCAATTTTGCAAATCTCCTCAAGGAGCTGCGGAAACAATGTCGGAATCCGAAGCCGCCCAAGGTGTTTGACATAGGTAGGTTTTACGTTCTTTACCTGCAGAAGGATGCGATCCTTCCAGGACAGAAGGATCGCATCCTTCTGGCTCCCCAAGAGTAAATCAGCTCCGTAAGAGTTCACGTTCTGTCCCACGAGGGTGATGTGTTTGTATCCCTGTTGAGTCAATTGGCGGCATTCAAGAAGAATATCTTCAAATGGCCGGCTTACTTCTCTGCCGCGGGTAAAGGGTACGACACAAAACGTGCAGAAATTATTGCACCCATTGCTGATCGGCACCCAAGCATGCGTTTTGTCAGTCCTGATCGGTGCATGGTCAAAACCTACCTCTTCAATGGGCAAAAATTCATCAACCGCAGGCATCTTTTCTTTAAGAAGGGACAGCATCTTCCCGGTCTTCTCCCGCATCGCCATACCGACCATGCAGCCGGTTACAATAATTTTGAGTTTTGAATTTTGAGTTTTGAATTTTTGTAAGTTATGTACCAAACCGTACACCCTATCCTCTGCCATCTGCCGCACCATGCAAGTGTTGATAACGACATCATCGGCGTCCTGAATCCTTTTTGCTTGCGTAAATCCCCGCGCTTTGTAATACGAGGCGATCCGCTCACTGTCTGCTTCATTGGCCGCGCAACCGAAGGTTTTAATAAAATACTTCATACCTTCTATTATTAAAACCGCCGTCCCGTGTAATCAGCGGGACGAAGGTTTTAATATAGTATTTCATTTGGATAGGATAAACTTTTCAATCACCGTTGCCACGCCGTCTTCGTCTACTGTTGGAGCGACAAAGTCCGCAATCTCTTTGAGTTCCGGCACGGCATTGCCCATGGCGATTTTGAGCCCCGAAGCCATAAGGAGCGGAAAGTCGTTGTATCCGTCCCCCACACCGATGATTTCTTCTGTCTTAATGTTTAAGTGTCTTGCCACCTCCACAATCCCGTGTAACTTTGATGCATCTGTGTGTGTAATCTCCATAGAATGGAA
>JACREP010000077.1 GCA_016218185.1 Candidatus Gottesmanbacteria bacterium
CCCTCACGGTACTAGTTCACTATCGGTGTATTCATGTATTGAGCCTTGGAGGATGGTTCCCCCAGATTCCCACAGGACCTTCGTGTCCCCTGGTACTTGGGACCAAGATAGAGGTGTTTTGGATTTCGGATACGAGGTTTTCACTCTCTTTGACTGCCTATTCCAAGGCATTCTCCTATCCGCGACACTCCCACGTCTCTTGCCCCACAACCCCCCGCCTTTCGGCGGGGTTTAGGCTGTTCCGCTTTCGCTCGCCGCTACTGACGGAATCTCGTTTGATTTTTTTTCCTCACCTTACTGAGATGTTTCAGTTCAGATGGTGCCCTGCCCACCGCTATGTCAATCTTTCGATCGCCTTTACGATGGACTGTCCGATAAAATCGGACCGATTACTCGATTCGGAAACCGCCGGATCACAGGAGTATGGCTCCTCCCCGACGAGTATCGCCGCCATATACGTCCTTCCTCGGCATGAATACCCAAGGCATCCATTATCAGCTTGTAGCGTTGCAGAGAACAAAGGTGCCGACCCCGATCAAAATCGGGATCAGCTCCTCGTTCTATACTCAACGAAATAAAATGTAAGGATAATCCAAAAGATTACCCCTTACGATGCAACTACTTTATTAAACTCTGTCGACCAGGAATTGCACCTGACTCGACAGTATTCGTTTAGTTGTTAACGTGCAAGCTCTACTGGCATTAGGTATCTCGTATTAGGTATTATGGTAATTTGTTTAATACGTAATACGAAACCCCAATCCTTTGTGGCGCCGAGAATACTCGGCATCCACAGCTCTAAGCTTCGTAAAAACTCAGCAAGTGCCTGTGGACCCGGGCGGAGTCGAACCGCCTACCTCTTCATTGCAAATGAAGCGTTCAACCAGGTAAACTTCGGGCCCGACTCCAAAAATAAACCCCGCCTTCATGCGGGGTTCAAGCGTCTTTCGACGAGAAGGTAACTACACACGCAAACGTTGCCAAATTTGGGTTCGGTTTGAATATGGTTGATAGCTTCTCATGAAAGAAAATATGCGCCCGTGAGGTGAATCACGCTCGCTTTCCTGCCTCGCATCAAGGACAAATATGTATTCTAGCGCCATTTGCAAAGCTTGTCAACAGCAGATAAAATGAGGTCATGCATATCTGGGACTACCGCGAAAAGGATTTGAAAAAAAGCGCGTCAGGCCGCAGACTCATCCTTGAACGCATGATCAATTACGGACCCGGACGACGGAAGATTTCCCTCAGAGAAGTGAAAAAAAATTGGAATATACTGGATATTGACCCCCTGCGCAGAAAACTTTTTAAACTCCTTATATGGGGAAAGACATAAGCATGCACTTTATCAGACACCAACAAAAATTCCTTGATGAAATCATTAAAGATCCCTACATTGCCGATAGATTTTATCTGACGGGCGGTACAGCGCTTGCTGCGTGTTATCTCAACCACCGTCTCTCGGAAGACATCGATCTTTTCTCAACAAAAAACCTGGAAGAACAACGCATAGGAGAAATTGTCTCGATAATTGCAGCAAGACTCCGCCTTAAAATCGAGTATGCGCGCATCCATGACCGCCTCGCATATACCATTGAGTTTCCTGCCCGTGAAAAACTCAAAGTAGATATCGTCTATTATCCCTACGAACCGATCGAACAATCAAAAGTTTTCTACAAAAATCTTCTCATTGATAGTATTGCGGATATTGCGGTAAACAAGCTTATGACTATCAGCCAACGCACCGCGTCCAAAGATTACGTGGACCTCTATTTTATCCTAAAAAAATATACCGTGTGGGATCTTATGCACGGCGTGGCCCATAAATTTCATATGGACATCGAACCGCTCTTTCTCTCTTCTTTATTTACCAATGCAGAATTGCTGAATGATCTGCCGGTCATGAAGAAAAAACTGACGCTGGAAGAACTCAAAAGTTTCTTTCTAAAAGAGGCCAAGCGCCTGGCCTCCACCATGGTGAAACCATAATAAATGACCATGGGAGAACGCTTTTCAAACGAAGTCAAATTCATAAACCAAGCAGGAAGGGAATATCCGGTTAAGTATTACCTTAATCCGGAAGGCTACTGGTGGCGTGGTGAACAAATGATGTGTATGACTTGCAAGACACAACCTGCTACTCAACGCTAGAAGTCTATAATCATCTTTACAAACCTACAGGATCTGAATACTACTGCGCGGCTTGCGTCCCCCAACCGGCAACCCCGACGAGCGAATAGCGCTGGCACAGGGATATTCGATGTTACCTTACCCAACGAAGGAAATGCGCTCTCGGCCCTTGCACCGTAGGAAAATTAGCTTGTCTTTGCCAACCGCGCGAGTTTTTTGTCAAAGGTAAATAACCGCCGCTCCTCGTGGATACTTCGCAAAAGTAAATAAGTATCCAAAAAACCAATTCTTTTAATCGCTTTTGAGGAAAATATTTGCTGCACCAGCAATCGGTGTTCGATATCAATATATGCCAATTTGCAAAACGCTTCTAACTGTTTGCATATCTCATCAATGGGTAGTTTATAAAACGAATACAAAACAAAATACACTTCTGCGACAACAAGAAGTGGTACTTCTATGCTTACTGTCCCCTTTTTAGCTTCCGTCAGTAACCCCTGAGTACGTTTCGTCTGTTCGGGGATATCTTCCAGGAGGTATCGAAGGAGCGCGTTTGCGTCGATGAAATATTCAATCATACTTCTCCGCGTGCAAGCGCTTCTTCAAAGGCTCGACGCTCTTCTTGTCGGGAAGCAGTCTTTTTTACCTTAAAAATTCCCTTAAAATCAAGGATATCCGGTACCGGCTCCACCACCATTTTTCCCTCGTCCGCCCGCACGATTGCTTTCGTTTTTTTGTGTAACCCGAGCGCGCGCCGTAGGTCGGCCGGAATGCTTATTTGCCCCTGGGACGTAATAGAAACCGTATACGTTTGCATATGTAATGAGTTTAGCATTTTTCATTACTTTTGTCAAATTGCATTACTTCATCGCCTTCAAAATCCGCTCCAGGGCTACTTCCCTCTTGACATGATTTATAGTTTATAGTAAACTATAAATCATGAAAACAAACACGCGGGAGAGAATCGTCGAGTACATTCAGGCAAAAAAGCACGTCCGAGTGCACGATCTGGTGCGGCATGTAGGGCTAAGCGCCGTGGCCGTCCACAAGCAGCTCAAAAAGCTCATGGCACAGGGGATACTGGAAAAATCAGGAACGCCGCCGCTGGTGCTCTATGCCTTTGCCGAGAAAACCCCCTCTACGACGAATCGTCACGTTGCCTCAATTACCCAAAAGACCGCGCCGATATTGCATCGCTATGGTGTGACCAAGGCGGCACTTTTTGGCTCTGCGGCGCGTGGGCAGATGCGCCCTGACAGTGACGTGGATATTCTGGTACAGATGCCCAAAAACGCCCGGCTACTGGATGTTCTTGGCTTGCAAACAGAACTGGAAGAAGCGCTTGCTCGCTCTGTCGATCTGATCCAGTATGATCTGATTAAGCCGCAGTATCGACCCTATATCTTGGGGAGTCAAACCCCCATTGCGTTATGACCAAAGATTATCGTCTGGTGATAGATGACATGCTGGAATCCATCGCTGTCATCGAATCGTATGTACAGAATGTCGATGAGCTAACATTTTCTCAAGATCAATTAATTCAGGACGCAGTCATCCGTCGCATCGGCATTATTGGGGAAGCAGCACGGAAGCTCCCGGCAGACATTCAATCGTTTGCTTCTTCTGTTCCATGGAAGTCCGTTATTGGGTTTCGCAATATCGTTATCCATGATTATGCGAATGTCTCTCTGGGGCAAGTATGGGATATCGTCGTTCATGATTTGCCTGCATTAAAAAAGAATATAGAGGAACTCCGCCGAAAACTTCCAGAGGTCCAGCCCCCAATATAATGTGATCCCCGTACTGTTCTTCTCACCCTCCGGGTGGTTTAGCTAAAGTGTATCCCTATAGTACTCTCTCTGGAAATTGCAAACGGAGCGTACGAGTCTACTTCATTGCCGCGAGGATCCGCGTGAGGGCGACCACAAAGGCCGCGGTGCGCAAATCTGTTTTTTGTTTCTGAGAAACTGCCCAGATGGCATCCACCGCGGTTTCCATTTTCTTTTTCAGTTTCTTGTTGACGTCTTCTTTGGTCCAATGCTGGCCCTTAAGGTTCTGCTCCCATTCAAACGCCGACACACTCACCCCGCCGCTGTTGCTTAAAATGTCAGGAATAACGGGTATCCCGCGCGTATATAATAGAGTATCTGCCTCCGGGGTCGTGGGCCCATTGGCCATTTCCAACACAACCTTTGCCTTAATCTTTCGGGCATTTTCAGCGGTTATGACATTCTCCAAAGCCGCGGGTACGATGATGTCCACCGGTAATTCCAGCAGCTGCTCGTTAGTGATGACTCTGCCTTTCTTAAGGTCGCACACAGACCCAGAGCAGTAACAGCCGGCCAGGTAGCCGTTCTTCTTTTTGCAGTCAAGGGTGAGCCCCGGATTGATCCCTTCTTCTACATAAATGCCGCCGCGGCTATCCGAAACCGCCACCACTTTAAATCCGTTTGCATCAAGGAACTTCGCGACGTTGTAGCCCACGTTGCCAAACCCTTGCACCGCAACAGCTAAAGGAGCTTTCAGCTTTCTGCTATCAGCTTTCAACTTTTTTAAAACAGATTGAAGTACAAATAACCCTCCAAGTCCTGTTGCTTCTTCGCGGCCTTCCGATCCGCCGTCTTTAATAAGTTTGCCAGTAAACGTCGAACGCAAAGAGTCAAAATAGCGTGCGGGGAGGCGTGCCGTTTCGAGCCTCGTCACGGCCTTGGCGGTAGAGCCCTTATGGATAGAAGAAAGGTCTGGACCTTGACGAGGTGAGAACCACGGCATGCCGACCTCAGCACGCTTGATTTTAATAAATTCTTCCACCATCCATCCCATGATCTGCCCCGTGGTATTTACATCCGGCGCCGGCACATCCTTGTCCGGCCCGATGCAGTCGGCAATGGCCCCTGCATAGCCGCGCGATAACTGTTCCAGTTCCCTGCTGGATAATGTTTTGGGGTCCACAACAATGCCTCCCTTGCCGCCGCCGAGCGGCAGATCCGCCACCGCACACTTCATCGCCATCCAAAACGCGAGTGCCTTCACTTCATTCAGGTCCACATTGGGGTGATACCGGATGCCGCCTTTGTACGGCCCGCGCGCATTGTTGTATTGAACGCGATAGCCTTGGAAGGTTCGCATACTTCCATCATCCATGACCACCGGAATCACCACATTGAGTATCCGCTGCGGCTGCTTGAGGATTTCTATTTTGTTTTGGAGTTCTATTTTTGATTTTTGATCTTTGATTTTTGATTTTAAAACGCCGTAGGCGTTTGCTAGCTGGCTCATCGCGCTTTCAAAGGGATTAATAGTTTTCATATAAGCTTGAAGTATACACCCAAAAAATTTTTCTGCAAGACAAAAACCAAATTGTCAGAAAAATGTCTAGAATTGCAATGTCATCGCGAGCGAAGCGTGGCGATCTCGTTTTTTAGATTGCTTCGCCCCGATCGGATCGGGATCTCGCAATGACAAACGGATATCTAGTAAAACAGCTCTTTTTTGATCTGCTCTTTCGGCACTCCTTTTGCCAAAAGTGCCGCTTCCATTTCGGTAACCATCGCCTTACTGCCGCAGAGGTAAACATCACAATCCAAGAGATTTTTTTCTTCCGCAAACACATGATCACCTACTCTCCCGCGCTTGCCCGGCCATGCGACTGATGGTTGTGACAAAGTTAATACAAACCGGAAATTCGGATGCTTCGCAGCCAATTCCTCAAACTCCTCTTTCCAAAAGATATCCTCTTCGCGCCGAAGACCCCAGTATAATGTAATGTCATTGCGAGGAGCCGTAGGAGACGTGGCAATCGCCTCCGAACTGAGATTGCTTCTCCGCCGGCTGGCGGATCGCAATGACAAATCCCACAGCATTGATCGAAATGGGGATACGCCGGTGCCCGTAGCCACAAACACTCTTTTGCGCGGACTCTCGCGATCAAGCACAAACATGCCCAATGGTCCGACAAAAGACATGGTATCCCCCACGCGGGCATTGATCGTCCACTGCGAATACGGCCCCATGGGCGACACGTCATGGGCAACGAGGATCGAGGTTTTTTCAACGGGTGCCGAGGCGATGGACATGCTGCGGTTGACCCCGGAAGCCACCTGCAGCATTACTGTCTGCCCCGGAAGAAATGTAATCTCCTTTGGCCCGACCAGCTCAAAACGCTTCAGGTACACCTTGCTGCTGACTTTTTGGATAGAGGCAAGGCGGGAAGTGAATTTCTGTGGTTTGGGAAGAGCGACCATGAACCCTATTATATATTACCCACGACCTCTTCCGGTGTGACCACGCGAAAACCGGGAAGTTTTTTAAATTCAGTGTCATACGTACACAACGAAATTCCCTTCCCTACCTGGGTGGCAATAAGGCAATCTGCAAGCTTTATGCCGGTTTGCCTATGCAGGGTAAATGCCTTACGAAAATTTGTTTTTTCGACAATAACCAAGCCCCGCGCCTGAAGAATCATGTCAATATATAGTTGCGCTTTTGCTTTAACAATCTGGTAATGAGACGTTATTACCCAATATATTTCAAGAAGCACAATGGTGGAAATATAGGGACGAATTGCTCCCTGCTCTATTTTTTGAAACAGTGATGTGCATGCATCGGACATTGACTTATTATCGTCAACCAAATACCGAAGCACGGTATTCGTATCGAGAAACAGTTTCATAAATCACTGTAATCAATATAATCGCGAATAGTATCCAGATCTATCTGCTTTGTTTTTCCCTTGGGTTTAATGATGCCTGCCAGATCCAGAATACTTTTTGTTTTTCTCTTCTCAATAACTATCTTCCCGCCGTCTGCGCGCATGATCACCGGCCCGTGCGTAAGAAATCCTGTTTTTTCACGGATTTTTTTAGGAATATGTACCTGAAATTTCGGAGTGATAGTAACCGTTTGCTCCATAACAATACTAAGTATATAGCAATAAGATGCATCTGTCAATACCAATTATCTGATATTGTTTTTCATCCCCTTTCTTCTGCTAACCATCTCTGAACGTCTAAGGCGGCCATCCCAGCACTACGCTTACCTCGGTCTGGAGGCCTACAGCCTCGCACTCCCGAGGAGCGCGAGTACGGGATAGGCTACCTTCTCATAAAACATAGAGACTCGTTTTTTTATGAACCTGTTTCTGTTAGCCAACGCTGTACATCCAAAGCCGCCATGCAACCGAATCCCGCGGCGGTAATCGCTTGTTTGTAGCGCGCATCATGCACATCGCCTGCGGTAAATACCCCCGGGATATTGGTTTTGGTGAAGTATTTCAGGACGCCGTTTTCATCACGCTCCTCCACGCGCTTCACATAGCCGTGACTGTCAACGTCAAGCCCTTTGAATATTTGTGTGTTGGGCACCAGGCCAATCGCTACAAATACTCCCTGCCGCGGCAATTCCCACTGATGATCATCTATTTTCTTCCCGCCAAATGCGTTGACTAATTGGTCAAATGAGTCAAATCCCTGCTTTGGTGAAATATTCTCGGTGCGCAAAAGAATACCCGTCAATGCAGTATCACCTACGACGTCCGCCACCTGTGTATTATAAAGGACACGCACGTTGGGGAGCGCCATAACCTTATCTACCATGGCTTTTTGCGCCTTAAACGCATCCCGGCGGTGAATAAGGACCACGTCTGAGGCAACTTTTGCAATCACCTGTGTCTCCTCCATGGCGCTATCGCCACCACCCACAACCGCCACGGCTTTGCCCTTGAAGAAAAACGCGTCGCACGGCGCGCAACTGCTTACCCCGCGGCCGCGCAATTTTCCTTCATTGGGCACGCCCAGCCACTTGGTGTCGGCGCCCGTGGCGACAATGACGGTTTTGCCTTCTAATGTTAGATCTTCGGTTGTTACGACAAAAGGAGTTTTTGAAGTCTCAAGGCTTTCCGCGGCCACATCCAACACTTTTACCCCAAGGCCCTCTACATGATCGCGCATTTTCCGCATAAGTTCCGGACCCATGATTTTTCCAAATCCGGGAAAATTTTCAACGTCGGTCGTGAGCTGCAGCTGCCCGCCCCACGTGCGGCCGGCCACAACCACGGTGGACAATCCAAAGCGCTGGGTGTAAATGGCAGCAGTTAAACCCGCCGGTCCGGAACCCAAAATGATGACGTCGTACATGATTTTCTTTGTCATTGCGAGACCGTTCTGACGGCGAAGCAATCTCTTGTTTAAAAAGACGATCAAACATGAGATTGCCGCGTCGCCCCGCCTTTGGCGGGACTCCTCGCAATGACAACCCACAATCAGTTAATCAGTTTGTTTAGCTCCCCCAAGAGGGCCTCTTTGCTCGTCACGCCGATAAACTGCTTCACCACCGTCCCGCCTTTGAAGACCATGAGGGTCGGAATCGACATGACGCCGTACTTCTGCGCGGTGTTGGGGTTTTCATCCACGTTCATCTTGCCTACGACGGCCTTGCCATCCATCGCCGCCGCCACTTCCTCCACAATCGGCCCCTGCATCTGGCACGGACCGCACCACGGGGCCCAAAAGTCCACCAACACCGGTTTATCCGCTTTGAGAACCTCCGTATCAAAATTCTGATCCGTAATCGTTACATCTGCCATAATGAAATTCCCCCTAAAGATATTTTACTTTACACCCAAGTATACCACAATTGCAACACCCTAATCTCTTGACAATTTTGTACATTTTGTATAATATGTACCTATTATGGATACCTCTATCGTCACCGCCACTGATTTTCGGACGAACGCTGCCGATATTCTCAATCGCGTCATGTACGAAAAAAGAGTCATCAGAATAGAACGTCATGGAAAAGCTGTCGCAAAAATCATGCCAATTGATGACGCCGTCACCATTTCCATGAGAGACAAGCTTATGAAAAGCTATGGAGCGATCCCGGACTTTCCGGATGTAAAAAAATTCCGTCGCAACAAACGTCATTGGCGGACGTTATGACTCATCTCCTCGATACGGATGTTATCATCAACCATCTGAAGCGCATCAAGCCTATTTCTGCAGACAATGTAGTGCAGTTCGCCATGAGCGTTATAACGTATGCGGAACTTTTGTACGGCATTGAGAAGTCGCCAAACCCTACCAAAACGCGCGATATTCTGAAAGAAGTTGTCCGCGATATGCCAATTATCGTACTCTCTGTCACTCCACACATCGTCGAAACGTTTAGCGCCATCAAAGTCACATTAGAACATGCGGGGCAAAGAATAGAAGATTTTGTCCTCGTCATCGCGGCAACAGAGATGGAACACAACATCACTCTTATTAAGGGCAAAAAAAAACATTTTTCCCGTATCCGCGTCCTTTCCTTGGCATAACAATAACCATCTCACTCCATCGTCTTTTCCGGCCCGTGGTCGCGGTGAAAGTCGATGAAGCGCTCGATGCGAGCCGTGTTAAATCCGCCAGCTGGCGGATCGAATTTGTCAATGTACGTCCACGCCGTGAGTGCAATCGTGGTATCCAGCTGCGGCCGCGGCACCACGATAAGCTTCCACAGCTTTTTGCGCTGTGCAAGTTCTTTGAGTTGCTGGATTAAGGCCTTACACGCATCGCTTTCGTTAACGGCACTACCCGTAGCTACGGTCGGATCTTTAAGATCGGCCGACGGACTCCCCTCCTCTTCATGCGCAAAAACTTGTCTGACAACCGACAGCTGACGACTGACAGCTGATAAATGCACATTACAGTTATAGCTGACGATCACGTACCCGTGTTCGAGTGAATGAATAAGCTCCCCTTCCGACTGCGGGGTGTCGTAGATCCCCGCCTTGACCCACGTGGGCAAATGCGGCCCGGACGTCGGCGGATTGCTGTTGTATTTGAATGCGGCAACTTCCTGCGGGCTCACGTGCTCCCGTCCCTGCTCCTCCATCCTCGTCCCAGGCGGAACGACTGTTACCGCCTTGTAAATCCAAAACCCCGCCCCCAAAAGTGCAACGATGCCAACGCCATACCACCATTTCATAATCATCCCTCCGCTATCCCGTATCCGGCTTTTACTACTGCTTCTCTTACTTTTTTCTCATTGAGACCTCCGCCATCAACCTCTACCTCGACCGTCTGCTTGGCATACGAGCAGGTTGCCCTCATCCCCGCATCCTCTAACTCTCCCTCAATAAGCATGGCGCAGCTTGGACAATGCATACCTTTAATTTTATAAGTCTTCTTCATGACTGTTTGTCATTGCGAGACCCCGCTTCGCGGGGCGAAGCAATCTCTTATTTATAGC
>JACREP010000082.1 GCA_016218185.1 Candidatus Gottesmanbacteria bacterium
ATGAGCGCCAACAGTTGTCGTTGATCTTTTTTGGCCATTTTAGAGTAAAGAGAAAAGAGTAAAGAGCAAAGTAAGGGTAGGTAAATACTCTACTCTGTACTCTTTACTCTCTGCTCTTTTTGCAATGAGGAGATTATACCGTATCTGCGAGACTTACTCAAGCAGGCGGTTAGCGGTTATTGCATCGGTAATTTTCTGCGCCATCAGATTTCTTCCTGCATCCGAGTAGTGGATGTGGTCGCCCTGATTTATGTATGTTTCTTTTCCATTGCCGTCGCTACCAAGGCTTGGATGAAAGGCGTCGGCCAGGGGGAGCCCTTGGCTTTTGGCAAAGCGCACGGCGTTGTCCAGATATTTTTTGATGACATCCACGCGTTTCCATTTATCTTCTGCGGAAAAGGAAACACCGGCGGCTCCGTCGCCGAAGGTTTTGGCATCCGGGGCAATCGTGGCGGCAACAATGATCTTAACTCCTGGGATATTTGCCCTGAGCGTGTCTACGATTTTGGCCATCGCCAGCCAATGTTTATCCAATGCACCTTCATCAAAAGAATACGGATTGTAGCCAAAGGACTCGATTACCACGATATCCGGCTTTTGGGATACGAGCGGGGGCTTTTGTTCACCTAAGTAGGTGTAATTGCCGGTGAGACGCTCGATGCCGTAATCAATGTTCGTGCCGCCTACGCCGTAGTTTAAGAGTTGGAAATTGATGCCGGGATAGAGGGAAGACAGTTTGGATTTGAGTGCGGGCACATCCGGCCCTAGGGTATCAATCATCGAATCGCCCAGGATGGCTATGGTAAAAGTTTTTTTCCGCGTCGGACGCGGAGTAGGTGTGGGGATGGGGGTAGGTTGGGGTTCTGTGGCTGCACCCAGTACCTCTCCGGCAGGAACAAACGACGTCGTCAATTGGCCAAACGTAATCGTTGGCGCTTGAGGGGGAGCAACCAGTGCATCATCCGCAAGCGGCGAGAGCGCACCTTCTGTAGCGAGCACTACGCCGGCAAAAAGAGAAAAGAGAAACCGCATACTTCCATCATAACCAAGCGGATAGGGTTTGGTCTAGGGGCGTTTGATGAGTCGGGAAGTCACCCGTTTGGCGCCAAAAAATGTTTTGCAGAAGTCCTTTGTTTTCTTCGCCTCAAACCACGCGCAGGAAAAGATGTTCAGGTACACGCTCTTTTTAAATTCGGAAAAATGGGCAGTGACGGAACTTGTCTCTATCAACTGCACCAGCGAATAGCCCGAGGTGATGGGGTTGTCATGACCAAAATGTGGAATGAGCGGCTCGCCGTAGCGCTTCATTTTAATGACGTTGTCACACAGTTGGATGACAAACTTTTTGATTTCGGCAGCAGAAGAAATTTTTTTCAGGTCGCAGTCGTACAGATTGAGTATGAGCTCCTGACCGAAAAAATCTTTTTCTTTCTTGTTTGGAGAATTTATCATGCCTCTTTACATAACGGTATTTTTTGTGAGTTGTCAAGCAGTGGGGTTGATACTCCAAGTGATGGTTAGGATTTTTTGAGCCGGGAGAGGGAATTGAACCCTCGACCTAGTCATTACCAATGACTCGCTCTACCACTGAGCCATCCCGGCACGACTGCCATTTTACCACTACTAGTACGCTTATTAAAGGGGTTTTGATCTAAGTTACCGGTCTATTTTGAAAACGAAAATTAATTATCAAAAGGTCTGGCGTTAGAAGATAAACAGGAATCATTCTTTGGACGTTTTTGTAGTCGTAGATGATATTCTTTCTTTCCATCTCAACAAAAAACGGGCGCGGAAAGTCATTGAGATTTTCTGTAAGAATGAACGATCCGGTAAGTACAGACGTTGCTGCAATGATACGATCGCCGTCTGATATTTGTTCTCGTGCAATATTTTCCATGTTGCACAATGTTCTCATTCTTGCTGCAGCGATGAGTACGTTTTGGTCTATAGTATATCTTTTGACGCCTTCAAGCGTTTGTAACAATTGTTGTTCTTTACTCACTGACACACCCTGAATGAGTTCATAGAGGGAAATTTCAGATATGGCAAGAGCATATGTTTGGCTGACAAGCTGTGAAAGATATGTCGAATACTGTTGCCCACGATGCTTATCCGCAAAGGATTGAATGACACAAGTATCCAAGAGGATATCCGGCAATGGATTATTAGGCGGGGACATGTGCTACCGGAGGAAGAATTTGCCGTCTTCGCACCTCTTTAAAGCTTTCAATAAATTTTTTTCCTGATACTTTTCCCGATTTTGACGGCACGCGATCAGGGCCTACCACAAAAGTCCCCATGCCAGGAATTGAGACAGTTCTTGATGACTTTTTTGTTCGTTTCATATAAAGTCATTGTAACAGATATATGGGAAGGCGAGTCAAGCCGCACAACATGTTGACTGGTCGCGTGATTTGACGTATGCTTGCGACTACATTCGTAACATGAAAAAGATATTGGTTACCGGAGCATTCGGACTGGTCGGATCGGACTTGGTGCCGGTTCTCCAGAAAAAATACGGCAAGGCGCACGTGTTTGCGCTTGGCAACAAAACCATCACAAAAGATTTTGACGGCACGCTGGTGCGGGGCGACGTTCGGGCAAAAGAAACGCTTGCGAGGATTGTAAAACAATACAAGATTACCGATGTCTACCATCTGGCAGGGCTGCTTTCGGTAGGCGGAGAAAAAAATCCGGATCTGGCGTGGGACGTGAACATTAGCGGCCTTCGTAATGTTTTAGAGCTTGCCCGCGATTATAAGCTCAAAGTTTTTTGGCCCAGCTCGATTGCCGCTTTTGGTCCCACGACGCCCAAACAAAAGACTCCGCAACATACGATTCTTGAACCGACGACAATTTATGGTGTGACGAAGCTTACCGGAGAACTCTTGTGTCAATACTATTTCAACCGTTGGGGCGTGGATGTCCGGAGTCTCCGGTATCCGGGTCTGATCGGCTATCAGGCGCCGCCGGGGGACGGGACGACCGAGTATTCAGTGCATATCTTTTACGGACTGTTGAAGGATGGTCGGTACAGCTGTTTTTTGAAGAAGGATGCAAGGCTTCCCATGATGTACATTGATGACGCGACCCGCGGAACCGTAGCACTCATGGATGCGCCGGGTAAAAAAATTTCCGTCCGAACCAGTTATAATTTTGCCGCCATAAACTTTACGCCTGCAGAACTCGTTGCAGAAATTAAAAAACTTTATTCGAAATTTGTGTGCACCTATGACCCTGATCCGGTAAAACAGCACATCGCCGAGGGTTGGCCGCAGTCCATTGACGATCGTGTTGCGCGAAAAGACTGGGGATGGAAGCATGAGTATAATCTTAGTAAAATGACCAAGGTAATGATTGCTGGATTGAAAAAGAAACTGAACCTATGAACGATCCACTCAAACCATACTACGACACGATTGCCCAGATGAAAGAAAAGGGGTTGTATACGCCGGTGCGGGTGCTGGAGAGCGCTCAGGGGCCATGGTTTACTATTGATGGTAAAAAACTCCTGAACTTTTGTTCCAACAACTACTTGGGATTTGCGCAGGATAAGCGCTTAGTTTCTGCAGTTATTGCCGCAGTGAAAAAATACGGTGTCGGGCCGGGTGCAGTGCGGCCCATTTCCGGCAACCTAAAACTTCACATGGAAGCGGAAGCAGCGCTGGCGAAATTTAAGGGAGCCGAGGCGGCATTCCTGCTGCCGGGTGGCTTTATTGCCAATATCGTGGCGATTGCTACCATTGTGGGCAAAGAAGACGTCGTCATTTCCGACGAACTCAACCATGCTTCGATTATCGACGCGATAAAATTGGCACAGGTCAAAACGAAATTCATCTATAAACACTGCGACATGGCCGATTTAGAACGCGTGCTTGGGGAAGCAGTAAAGCTTAGAGAAAAGCCAAAGTCAGACGGAAGCAAGCCCATCATCCTCATCACCACAGACGGCGTGTTTAGCATGGACGGGGATATCGCGCCGCTGCCGGAGATTGTCCGCTTGGCCAAAAAGTACGGCGCCATTACCATGGTAGATGATGCGCACGGCGAAGGAGTGCTTGGAGATGGACGCGGGATTGCACACCA
>JACREP010000078.1 GCA_016218185.1 Candidatus Gottesmanbacteria bacterium
GACCTTATTATTTCCCGAGTGCGGGTAAAGATTTTGACACTGTTTTTGTCCCACCCGGGGGTGATTTTTCATGTGCGCGATATCGTGCGGAAAATCGGCGAGGAGATTAACGCGGTCAGGCGCGAGCTTTCTCACATGGAGGGCGCCGGCATGGTTACCAAGGAGGCTCGGGCAAACCGGCTGTTTTACGCGTTCCGTCGAGATTACCCGTTATATTTTGAATTGCTGGAAATTATCGGGAAAACATCTGGGCTGGGAGGCGATATTATCAAAAACCGGCCGAAATTAGGCAAGATTAAATTCGCTATGATTTCCGGCCGATATCTGCGGGGGTTGCCCAAGCGGGACCACGCGGAAGTAGATGCTTTGGTGGTGGGGACCGTCGTATTGCCGGAGTTGGCGCAACTGGTAAAAGCAGAAGAAGTACGTCGGGAACGGGAGCTCAACTATACGGTCATGACCGATGAAGAGTTTGTTTTTCGAAAGCGCCGGCGCGACCCCTTTGTGCTTTCCATCCTTGCCGGTTCACGGGTGATGATCGTGGGTGATGAGGAAGAGTTGGTTACGTAATATTACCTGCCTATGTTTAAGCGTCCGCAAACGGTTTTTGTGCTTCTTATTCTTCTGATAGTTTTGCTTGTGGCAGTGGATCTACCGGAGAACTACCATCTTAAATTCAGGATAAAAAATTTTTCCGTTGACCGCGTTATCAATCCGCTGAAACTTTCACTTAGCCTGCCCGGATTTCGGTTTACCCGGGAGTTTAAAACACGCTTGGGGTTGGATCTTTCCGGCGGCACGCACCTGGTACTTGAAGCGGACATGAAGGAAGTTCCCGCGGGGGACCGCGCAAACGCGCTTGAATCTGCCCGCCAGGTGATCGAGCGCCGGATAAATTTTTTCGGTGTGTCAGAACCGGTCGTGCAGTCCGCGCGCGTCAACGACTCATACCGGGTGATCGTGGAACTGCCGGGAGTCACGGATGTGGACCGCGCAGAGTCGCTCATCGGCCAGACGGCAAAGCTCGAGTTTCGTGAGTTTGTCGATGAACAAGCGGCTACCAATGCCGCCTTGACGTTTCCCACACTTGCCAACACGAAGCCGGTCGGATTGACGGGAAAAGATCTTCGTCGGGCAGAAGTGTCGTTTAACAACCAGACCGGATCTCCTGAAGTGGCGCTTGAATTTAACCCCGAGGGGGCTAAAACTTTCGGTGACGTGACGAGTCGGCTCGTGGGCCGGTCGCTTGCGATTTTCCTTGATGATTTTCCCGTCACGTGGCCGCGGGTAAATACTGCCATCACCGACGGGGCAGCAGTGATTACCGGAGGATTTACCGTGGAGCAGGCCAAAACCCTCGCATTGCAGCTTAACGCCGGCGCGCTTCCTGTGCCGGTTCGGGCGCAAGAAAAACGTACCATTGGCGCAACTCTGGGATCGTCGTCTGTAACTAAAAGCGTGCGCGCGGGACTGGTGGGACTGTCCATCGTTGCACTTTTTATGGTGGCCAAGTATGGACGCTTGGGTCTTTTGGCTGATCTGGCCCTTATCCTCTACGGACTGTTGACGTTTGCCATATTTCGGCTGATACCGGTTACTCTTACGCTTCCGGGTGTCGCCGGGTTCATTTTGTCCATCGGCATGGCGGTGGACAGCAATATACTCATTTTTGAGCGGTACCACGAAGAGAAACGGATGGGCAAACCATGGCGCATAGCCATGGAACTTGGGTTTGGTCGCGCGTGGGACAGCATTCGCGACGCAAACATGACGACTCTGTTAACCTGCATGATTCTGTTTAATCCCGGTAACTGGTCATTTCTGCCCAGTTCGGGCATGGTGCGCGGCTTTGCGATCACGCTGTTTATCGGAGTGCTTGCGAGTTTGTTTACCGGTATTGTGGTAACCCGGACACTGATACGGGTGTTGTATAAAGAAAAATAATATGATTCGTTTTTCTAAATACATCTGGCTTTATTTTTTGATTTCCGCTCTCGTTTTGGTGCCGGGGATGTTTGCGCTGGTGCGGTGGGGTTTGAAGCCCGCGATTGATTTTACCGGAGGGACGCTCCTCGAGTTGCAATTTGCCTCCGACGTATCTGGAGCGGCAATTGAGCTTGCC
>JACREP010000080.1 GCA_016218185.1 Candidatus Gottesmanbacteria bacterium
ATTCGGGGTAAGAATTCCCCGCCGAAATATCCGGTACGGAACCAATCCATCCGACCGTTGATACTTCAAAAATGTTTCAATCGTCGTCTCGGCAATGTCAACCGGCGCTCCAAATGTGGCAAATAAACTATCCCTTGCCCACAGGTCGACAAAATGATGCGCGCCTGCAGAGATGCCAACCGGAGATGCACATCGTTTTAATGCCGCTCTGGCGATCAAACTTGCTTCGTTATATATCGCGGATTTGTTCCCATTCCCCATACCGATAATCCCGCAAAAAAACCCTATGATAATAAACCAAAAGTCGATACCATAATGTTTTGAAAAATTTTCTTTGGAATCTCCTTGGTGATGTTAGAATAATCAGTGACCAAACATAGCAAATCGTTCCAAATTTAGACGCCTTAACGGCAAGATCAACGTCTTCAAGAGCACTGATACTTTTCTCAAACCCTCCGGTCTTTCCCCATACCTCTTTTCGAATTGCGAAATTCATACCTCGAAAAAGATACATTCCTGAAATAATTTTTCCAAATAGATCTGCTAGTCGTATGACCATCAAAAATAGGTATCGCAGAGCTCTGTTGCTTGGATAAAGCGTGTATGGTCCAACAATTCCAATACATTGCGGGTGTGATTTAATATGGTAATATATCTTCTTAATCCAATCTTCCGGCAATATTACGTCGGAGTCTGTGGAGGCAATGATCGGTGCGCTTGTAGCTCGAAATCCTTCTTCTCTGCTGTCGCCGATCCCCTGTCCTTTATGAATGATTATTCTTAGCCGAAGCCGGTCCGTATATCTTTTGACAATGTCCACAGTACCATCGGTAGATCCTCCGTCAACGAATATCACCTCGTACGGCTTGTCAATATTCTGATTAACAAGAGACTGCATGCACGTTCCAACTAATTTTTCCTCGTTTAATCCAATCAATACTATAGAAATGACGGGTTTTTTTTGTTTTTGATCCATATTCAGCGTCTAAACCACTCCTCTAAAATCTTTTTGGCAATCGGCGCGGCGACATTACTGCCTTCACCCGCCCCTTCCACCAGTACCGTGACGGATATCTCCGCCTCACCGGTCACATTTGAGGTTGAACCTTGATTATGGCTATCTGACGCCCCATCCAGATACTTTTTGGGAAGTCCCGCCTTCGCTAAAGCTTCGGCGGGCAAGGGCGCGAAGGCGGTGAACCACGCGTGTGTTTTGCCTTTCGGATCCCCAAACTCCGCCGTCCCGGTTTTGCAGGCAACGGGCACGGCTATGCGCTGCGCAGTTGATGTTGCCGTCTTTTCCGCTCCCAATTTGTCTAATTTGTCTAATTGGCCTAATTGGGAAACGCTAAAATTGAAAAATGGCCATCCGGTTCCGCCTGTTTCGCACGCTTTCTCCATCCCCTCGGTGATCAAGTCTATTGTTTCTTTTTTAATTCCTAAGTCCTTGCAACTCTTCTCTTTACTCTTTGCTCTCTGCTCTTTTTCGATCGTCGGCCGGCACAACTTCCCCCCGTTGGCTATCACATTCGTCCACGCGTTCACCTGCAACGGCGTCGTGAGGAGGTACCCCTGACCTATCGCCACGTGATACGTATCGCCCAAATACCACTCGTTGTTGCGCGCATCTTTATCCGCCTCGCTGGTAAAATGGGCATTCTTCCATGCCGGATCCGGCACGAGCCCCCCTGCCTCGCCTGCCAACTCGATCCCTAACGGACTACCCACGCCGAACCGTTTTGCCCATTGGCTAAGCTTGGTTATCCCCAGCCACTCACCCGCTTTGTAAAAAAAGATGTCGTTACTCCGCTGGATGGCTTTGACAATATTCACCGTCCCTTCAGTTTTGCCGTACTGCGCAAAGTACCAGTTGGGAAAGCGATACGGCCCGATGGTTAAAACCCCGCTGTCCTCCACCGTTGTGGTAGCCGTTATCACCCCATCCTCAAGTCCGGCCGCGGCAGTGACGAGTTTAAACGTCGACCCCGGCGGGTACACACCGCCAATCGCCCGGTTAAACAGCGGCATATCGCTATCCGCCGTCAGCCTCTGGTAGTCGCTCTGGGAAAGTCCGACGGAAAATGCATTGGGCGAATACGAAGGACTGGAATACATCGCGAGTATCTCCCCGGTTGCGGGCTTGGAAACCACCACGGCACCGCGGGCTCCCGACGGAAACGCGCTTGCGACAACCTTCGAAAGACCACCGTCAAGCGACAGCACGATATCTTCTCCTGGCGCTGCCGGATCCCGACCGAGCGTTCGAAGAATCTTGCCCGTCGCATCCACTTCCACCAGTTCCCTGCCGTCCCTGCCGCGGAGCCGCTCCTCAAACGTAGCCTCGGCCCCAACGCGTCCGACCCGATCGGCGCGTTTATATGCGCGCAAACTATAGTATTCCGTTGCAAGTTCGTTTTCTGATATTTCGCCGGTGTAGCCTACCACGTGAGCAAGGGATTCTGCATACGGATACTGGCGCTCGTAGCGAAAATCTGCACCCGGGATATTGACCACCAATGGTTTGCCGGTACGGTCATACAGGATCCCCCGCGGCGCGTGGCGAGTAAGTTCCCGCGTCCGGTTACCGTCGGCTAACAGCCGATAACGCCCGCCCTCAACCACCGTGAGAGCAAACAGCCGCCACGCGAGGATAAACAGCGCAACCAACAGTACCGTTGCCATCATGAGTGATCTGCCGGCTCCCAACCACCACGAATCCCCGTCGTCACTCACTCGCCGCTTTTCTTTTTTCTGCTCGATAATGAGACTGTCGGAAAACGCCTTGCCCAACTTCATAGCAAATTTGACTAATTAGACCAATTTGACCAATTGGAGCAAACCCCACGAATACACTGCCCCTGCAATCACTTGTCCGACCGTATGGTTCTTCGTCTTCACCCTCGCCCACGCAACCAGCGGAACGATAAGGAGAATTGGCCACCAGCTCCACCCGAACCACGCGATCACGGCGCCGGTAAAAAGCGCGCTTGCAAGCGTATGTCCTGATATTTTCCATCGGAGGGTGATGAGCGTAAACCCGGACAACACGATAAAAATCCCTACCAGTGTTTGCGTTACCCAGGGAGAAACCAACGGCCTGATAACTAGAATGTTGATGAATTCCAAAAGAAGAATTACCCCCAGCACGCGCGGCCGCTCTTCTCTCCTTTTTATATCCCAATTGCTCACTACTTTTTTGCGCATTGCAAAAACCATGAGGAAAACGGGAACGACAGCCATAAGTCCAAAAGCGATAATCCAAGTCACACGATTCGTTACTCCCCCGTGAAGAAACGTCAAAAAAAGTAAGGCGGCAAGTGTGATGAAAGGATCGAACACACGAGAAATAATCGTTGCGGTCTGTTCCATTACCAGTATTATAACAGGCGCGGGGAAGGATGAATGGGCACGCGAAGGGGAGGAATATGAGAGCGGATGTTTCTGAGGCGGCGTGGCGCGGCGAGTCTTTTCGAGCACCGTCACGCAGGGTATGGAGAGGAAAAGTGACAGGTACACTGGTGCTTGACGGATGCGCAGTAAAAGGCGAACCGCGATAAACGCCGCCGGCAAAGACTGGTGCGGGGCGACCTCGGGCGGGGCGACACTTATACCTTCCTCGCCGCGACTTTCACCTTGCGAAGCAAGACTGCGTCATCTAAAAGTTTCCCGCACCCGCGCACCACTGCAGTCTGCGGGTCATCCGTAATCCACACCGGCATCTTGAGTTCCGTGGCGATCAGCTTATCAATGCCGCAAAGGTTTGCCCCGCCGCCTGCCAGCACAATCCCGTGCTCCATGATGTCGCCCACCAGCTCCGGCGGCGTTTCCTCGATCGTCTCGGATACCGCCTCGATGATTTCATGCACCACGGAAGATAAGGCTTCCCGGATTTCCGTCTCTCCGACGCGGATGGACTTGGGAAGCCCGGTTTCAATGTCCCGGCCGCGCACCACGGTCTGCCGGTCGCCTTTCGCGATGGGATATGCCGACCCGACCGAAAGTTTAATCTCCTCAGCGGACAGCTGCCCGATAAGAAGCGAGTACTTCAAGCGAATAAAACTTACAATCGCGCTGTCCATTTCGTCGCCCGCCACCCGGATGCTGCGGTTGACCACAATGCCGCCTAAACTTACGACCGCAATTTCGCTGGTTCCTCCGCCGATATCGCAGATAAAGCTCCCGCTGCTTTCTTCTATGGGCAAGCCCGCGCCGATTGCCGCGGCCATGGGCTCTTCAATAAGGATCGCCTCGCGCGCCCCTGCCATGATTGCCGCTTCCACCACCGCCCGGCGCTCCACCTCTGTGACGCCCGACGGAATGCCCACGACCACTTTCGGCCGGGGAATTCTGGGCAAACCGGGGGTTCTGGGCTGTTGATGGACAAGGGCGATGTAGTGCTTAAGCATGGCGCTGGTCGCGTCAAAATCCGCAATCACACCGTCTTTGAGCGGTCGCAGCGCTTCGATGGTCGCCGGCGTTTTGCCCAGCATCCTTTTGGCCTCACGGCCGATGGAAATAATCTGCTTGGTTTTCCGGTGCCGGGCCACGACCGAGGGCTCGCGAACGACAATTCCTTTACCCCGCACCCACACTAAGGTGTTCGCCGTGCCCAGGTCGATGCCTAAATCATGCGAGAGGAGCCCAAAAAGCCAATCGAACATAGATCGGTTCATTCTAACACATTCAGCTTCATCACAAAAACTTGACAAACTGTATATTTAAGTATACAGTTAAATATACATATGCCATACGTCACCACCACAGAACTTCGTACCAAAATGCCAGAAATCATTGGAGCTCTTCTTGCCGGAGAATCCATTGACCTTATCCACCGATCCAGACTCATCGGTGAAATTAAGCCGCAAAAATATCAAAACAAACCGTTAACCCGCGAAGATATCGCGGAAATTAAAGCTGCAGCAAAAAAACTGAATCTACCCAAACTCACCGATAAACAACTCTTAAGCAACTATAGAAAACATATCATGGAAAAATATGGCAAAGGTATTTCTTGATACGAATATCTACATCGACGCAGTCCATCGAAAACCGGAAATCAACGACAAGTTCATCAACCACGATATCTATTACTCTCATCTTTCTACGCATATACTGTATTACGCACAAAAACTCAAAGTACCATGTTCAGCTACTCAGGTCGTTGTAGGAAAATTTCAGGGAGTTGATCTCACATCTTCCATTATTGAGAACGCTCTCACCGGTCCCACCACGGATCTCGAGGACAACATCCAGCTCCACTCCGCAGCCGAGGCAGACTGCGACTACTTCCTGACGTCCGACAAAAAACTCCTCGCCATGACCTATTTCGGAAAAACGAGGATGGTCAGTACGCTCGGGTGATCCCGGATCACCGTCCGCCGGGGCAATCGCGGCTTTTCGTAAATCCGGCGGCTTCCGCTTCGCCCTCGGTGCAAAACCACCGGTCACTCTCGTTGGGATTAATGCTGATCTGGTCGTAATTGTAACACCCCGGCAGATGATACGTCCGTTCCTTCGTGCCTTTATGGTAGTTGCCTTTGATCGTGCACCCAACACGGGCACTCGTGCACTCGGCAGACCAGATGCCGCGCTTGGTTTCCCGCGCCTTGGTCTGGGCCTGCAAAAGTTGCGCCCCGCGGCTATCACCTATTTTGTCGGCCGTGGCCAGTCCTTCTTCCACCAAAACGATGCTCAGGGGAATATCGCCTTTGATTGTTACCCACGCAATTTTGCGTCCAAAACGGTCCTCGCCCGTCACGTCAAGCGCCACTTCTTTGCCCAGGATCAGTTCGCTCAACCGTTCGCGGGCGCGCTTGGACAGGCACCCCTGGGGGTACTCCGGCGCATCGAGCCCGAGGAGCCGTACGCGCGTACCATCCTTGGTATCAAACGTGTCCCCGTCCACGATATTGGTCACGGTAGTGGCCGTTTCTGACGGCAGAGAGATTTTGGACTTTTGAAGCAGCGGCACGCCCAAGACGACATTGAGGGCAAGAGACACAATAAGGACGCTCCACCCCAGCCGCTGAATCCATGGCGTGGTAACCAAAGCGGTAAACGATTGTTTGAGACCCGCGTGTTTTGCCATACTTCTATGTAAAAAGCCGGATGCCGTATTCTTTTGCTTCTGATACCGAGACAAACGGGCTGAGTTTGTCAAATTCTTTTGGTGTAAAACCAAAGACGTGGAAGTCCGGATGAAGTCCGCTTGTTAAGTCGTAGAGAACATCGAGACGTCGCTCTTGTGGAATCTTTTCAAAATCTTTTGAAATGACTGCGATATCGACATCACTATAGTCATTGGCTTGGCCACGAGCGAAAGAGCCGAACAAAATGACCTGTTCAGGATGATATTTTTCTGTTACCCTTTTTGTAAAAAGTTTTAGAGATTTTTGAATTTTTTTTGGACCCATAGATACACCTTTCTTCCCATTTGAATAAGTGGTTCCGCTCGGTCTTTCGTGCGGAAGTACTGTTTATTCAAATCCGGGTAACGGACTCGAATATATGCCCGTGAAAACTCAACCACCGGTGGAGAATCAATTTCTGCCAGGTCAAGACCTGCTTCCGCAAACAAGTCTTCGATTCGGTGTGTTTTGGGAGGACGCGCATTTTTATGTTCAATAA
>JACREP010000079.1 GCA_016218185.1 Candidatus Gottesmanbacteria bacterium
CTCCATGTGAGAAAGCTCGCGCCTGACCGCGTTAATCTCCTCGCCGATTTTCCGCACGATATCGCGCACATGAAAAATCACCCCCGGGTGGGACAAAAACAGTGTCAAAATCTTTACCCGCACTCGGGAAATAATAAGGTCTTCCAGCATAGATCCTCCTTTTATCACTCGTGGGGCAGGAGAACGATCGGTTAGTAGGATACGGGTGTTCCGATCGGTAACAGTTCAATCCACAGTGGACCCCGGTTAAGCGCCACCTCTTTGCCTGTTGTATCAAAAAACTGCGTCCGCGCCGTACGATCCGGCTTTTTCCAGGTAATTTTCGTCACCTTGCCGTCCTGAAGCAACAACCCGTCTCCCACACCCACATTGTTATACAACAAGTGGGCGTGTTCGTCTACTGGTCCGGTCTCGCGGGCAAACTGGATGACCACGGCTTTGGCCCACAATTGCGTTTTGGTTTCCAAATCCAAGTGCGGGGTTCCTCCGTTAAACCGCAGGAACCGGTTATTGGCGCGATCATAATCCCACCGGACCCCGTACTCTTTTTCATACCCCTTCCAAGCCACGAAGGAGGCCGACAGCGATGCGCCCCGGTCTGCCTCTTTAGCATCGTCTTTGAATTTCCAACTCACAAAATTTTTATTCCATGCCACTCCTTTTGCATCGACGTTGGTCCATCCGCGCTCGGCAGCCACTTTATACAATTTATCCGTCACGCACACCATGGTGTGTTCGGTAGCCACGGGGTGATCCAGCCGGTCATAATTACGGTAACACGTAGGAAACGAGATGCCGAACTGGTCCATATCTTTAATTTTGTATTGTTCTATCTGGCAAAGCGCCTTCGCCCGTTCATCCACGGTCGGGTCATTGCAGCGCCCCGCTCCGCCTACATGATTGTACAGCGCATCGTATTCCAACACCCAGGGCAAAAAATACGTCCTCGCACTTCGCACCGGCGCCACACTCACCGGCTTGGCCGCAATCCCGCAGTAAAACACGGCCATGAATCGGCTGATACCCCCCTCTGCCACTGCTTCATACACAACATCTGCACTGGAAATTCCCGACTGAGGCCGTGCCTCGGCGTGGTTTTCTATCATCACGGCAAGCGGGCGCACACCCGCCCATCGCTCCTGCTCCGGCTTGGTGTAGAGCATGCCGTTTAACGGACAACTCTCTGTTTTGGGAAGTGACGGGTCAACGGCGAAATGCCCCTGAGGGCCGGTGGGCGTGGGAGACACGATGCCGCCGAACGGCAAGCTTTTCCCTATCAACCGAAACAGTCCAAACGACAACCCTGTTGCGATAAGGTACAAAGCAACCCCTACCAACGCCGTTGCGATAAACTGTTGTTTCGTCATAACGTTAATTCCTTGTTTGTCTGGCTTTTACAATCGCTGCCGCCTCTTCCTTGGATAACGCGACGTCTTTCCCTTTTCCCTGATAAATTTCTTTCACATACCACCGGTTGCCGGTCCGGGCATACAGCGACGTAATAACTATCCCGTTGTCCCGCCCGTCCAATACCGCGAGCGTAAAACTTTGCGACCCGCCGGTATCTGCAAACGGATTAAACCGAACAATACCGATTCGTTGAATGTGCAGCTGTCCTGCCGCGTTTCTCTTCTCTCCTTCTACTGTAAGCTGATCCGTCTGTTTTTGCAATGCCAATTCTTTCGCAAGTATTTCTTCAAGCACGCCGCTCAGACCCGTTGCCGAAACACCCCGCGTCAGTCGATTGTAATGCGAACGCATGCCAACCAGAATAACTGTAACGAGTACGATCCATAGAAACAAAATCCCAAACCCTACAGCCAATAGAATCTCCTGATTGAACACCATTGATATTCATCATCTTACGTCCCGTTTCTTGCTCTTGTCAATCCGTAAAATTTGCAAGTACTCACCGAGTACTCAGTCAGTACTCACTCCCGGAGTGGGTCAGATACAACACTTCCGGATTTCCTCTTGACGTCCAGCATGAGATTTTTTATGCTTTACTCATGCCCACCCGCACCGTTCCTCTTGTCGTCGATGAGTGCTATCACATCTATAACCGTGGGGTAGCCCGCCAACCGGTGTTTTCAAAAAAACGCGATTACGAACACTTCCTCACAACGATCTCCTATTACCGCTTCGCCCACCCACCGATGCGGCTATCACTGTTTCTGGAGCTTTCAGAGTCTATTCGAGAAAAAGCACGTAAACGTCTGGAAACCACGGAGCGCCTGGTGGACATTCTCTGTTTTATTCTCATGCCCAACCATTTTCACTTACTCCTTAAGCAGCGTAGTCATGAAGGAGTATCAACCTTCCTGCGCCGAAGCGTCAATAGCTACAGTCGATATTTTACCACCAAATACTCTCGCCCCGGAGCGCTGTTTCAGGGCGTCTTTAAGGCGATACACATCGAGAGCAATGAGCAGTTACTTCACCTTTCCCGCTACATTCACCTCAATCCACTCGTATCATTCATCGTCCAGAAGAGAGACTTCCTATCCTACCCATGGTCATCGCTGCCGGAATATCTTGCCACGAAGCCACGGCTGACTGATCCTACGCCCATCATGCACCACTTCAAGACGCGCCACGCGTATACACAGTTTATTCTGGACCAGGCAGACTACGGAAAAAATCTTGAATCCATCAAGCATCTGACGCTTGAAAACGGAAAAAATCCCTAGGTGCAGAGCTAACCCACTCCGGGAGTGTAAGTTGTTGTGTAAGTTGTTGGTTAAGTTGGTTTAAGTTATGGTAGCATATAAATATGCAGCTGATTTTCGAGGATAATAACGAAAGAACTATCCATGAAACGGAAAAAATACACTTCTCTGGCCCTCCTTCTCTTTTCCTCATCGCCGTTGCCGCTCGGGCGAAAAATAAAAAACAAGATTCAAATCTGATCGATCATGAATCATTATCTCTCCAAGTAGATGGTCATCGATATGGACCTTCTTTCCACGGTAATAAACTCAAAAATCTCAATCAGACCGTCTATATACTGACGCAACTCTCAGAACAGAACCACACGCTCATCTTGGCAAAGGGCGCCAAACAAAAAACGGCAACAGTAAAACGGGTACAAGTCTTTCGTCTAAACCCCAACGAAGACCTTACGCTCGTTTCCGACGATACGGCAGAAGATGGCGATAGACGACCGTGGATCGTATGTATCCTCGACAATCTCCCCCTTCTCTCCTTTACGCCAACCATACTATATTCTCGCCGAAAAAAAGATAGTGACGATGGTAAAGTAAAGATTGACGGAATAGAGCAACGAAACCTCCTCGCGTCGGTAAAACACTTCTTATGGCGATTTGCCGGGTCACTCTTGCCCTGGACCAATCCTACAAAAATAGATTCAGAAACGTTTCAGGTCAACCTTCCCCAAGGGTTGCATACGATAGAATTTGAAGCAGATCGCATGCCAACACTTCAATCTTTTTCGTTGCGCTTAGGAACAGTTCCTCCAATTCCCAAACGAATTCCAACCGTTGACGATCCCACATGGACTGGCGATTTTGCCGATGATACCGATGAGATACTTTTGGCACGGTTAATTTTCGGAGAAGCCGAAGGCGTGTCGATTGAAGCAAAAATTGCGGTCGGGTGGACCGTCAAAAATCGAGTACTCGCTCAGCGAAAAACGGAATGGGGCCTCGATTACCATGAAATTATTCTCAAACCAAATCAGTATGAGGCATTTTCTCGTGAAGACAGATTAGAAAAAATGAGAGATCCTTTAAAAAAGGATAACGAATCAGTCAAAAAAGCGTGGCGTGATTCATATGATAGCGCAGAAAAAACTATAAAAGGTCTGATACCTGATCCGACAAAAGGAGCGACAAACTATTACTCTACTCCCATAGATCATGTTCCCCCGTGGGCTACTGAAGAGCGAAAAACGCTTGAAGTCAACAATCTCCACTTTTACAAACTATGAGAGGTATTCTTTTGTTTCTCATCGTAACCACTATCTATCTTGTCACCATCATACAATTTTTGAGTCGCTTCAGCGTTACCCTATCAATCAACAATAAAACAATTGGACAACTACCGCAAAGAAAAATAGTGCATGAAGAAACCTCTCCTGATGGTGAAAAGAAAATCGTCCTTTATGAGGTACCATTTACCGGAAAAGGAGATGTAGACTACAGAAACTATCTTGCCAATCAGTATCTTTTTTCCGTGGAAACGTTTAAGGATGGTACAGAGAGGCAAATTTTTATCAATGACTACAAAACAGGCAGCCCGCATTGGTTAGGGAATAATCATATTTTTTTTACGCATGATTGCGGAAGCGGCTGTGAAGGAATCTACTTAGTCAACGTTGACTCAAAGACGTCACGGCTTGCAGAGGTCATAACAGATCCCCTTGCAGAGAAAAATTCGCTCACGCGTTTTTATGATTGGTTTGATCAAGATTTCAAATTTTCTGGTTGGGTAAAGCACATGCGATCGGCTTTCATAGATAATAATTCCTTCTTCATATTGGATATACAGAATGCTGATACATCTCTAACCGAAAAAAAATTCCTTTTTACCAAAGACTCCCTGAAGTTAATCAATTAGTGTTTTCAACGATATTTATATTTTCACTATTTTTCACTCCTGGCATGCGTCAGGTTCAGGTACTAAAAAACGGAAAAATCCCTAAGTGCAGAGCTAACCCACTCCGGGAGTGTAAATGTGTGTAAATGTGAGTGTAAATGTGTGAGAGTTGACAAGCTAGCCGCGATCATGCTACGCTCAGGCTCGATGAAGCTAATTAGCTTCATCGCATATGCCGAAAAAAACAAAACGGGAGAAAATCATTGCGGACTATCGAAAAAAACTTCAACTTGTCCAACAGCTCCACCTTACCCCCTCAACCCCCACGACACAATCTCCTGCGGCCGGAGCTTTGGGCCATCCGTACC
>JACREP010000009.1 GCA_016218185.1 Candidatus Gottesmanbacteria bacterium
ATTGTCCTGAGTCTGTCGAAGGACAATTCCGATTGTGAATCCGATTGTGAATCCGATTGTGAAGGGCATGTCTCCTAGCAGCCAACATACGTCCTACTACGACAAATCCGACTCCGACCGCAACAGTATTTGTCTTTATCAAACGAACTAATGCTCTCAGTCTCGGGGTCAGTCTAGGGGTCAGGCCTCGATTTCATTGTCCCGACGCTCTTCGTAGATACCGTACAACTCCTTACCTTCTCATTAATAAATTGTGATCGCCATCACTCATACGGTCTCCCGGCGCTTGAATAATCCGATCCTGTGTTTCTCTGTCAAGTGTTTCTCAATCGAGCGGTCTGTAGAAAGGACATATCTTTCCTTCGGGATTGGCGATATCAGTTCTGAGCACAATTTGACCAGGACCCTCGTGTTCCAAGGCGTGAGGAAGCTCTTGCTTCAATACAAATTGGGTTGCGGCTTCTACGTCATATCCCAAGTAAGTTACAAGATGGTCAATTGCCGCTTGGCAGGCTTCCCGTTTTTCTTGCGGCGTAGAAGCTATTGCGGATTCAAATATCGATTGAAGTCTCTTCCTTCTCCCCATAATATATTATTATAGGATAAAATGTCTCCAAAGTCAATTTTCAGTGTGATATACTTACCCTCATGAACATTGAGGCCTGGTGCAACCGCGTCATCCGCTGGGGATTTTTCCTGCTGTTTATCCTCGTCCCGCTTATTTTAACGCCGTGGAATTACGAGCTGTTTGAGTACAACAAAATGATGGTGACCTACGGGCTCACCGCCATCATCATGGCTGCGTGGCTGGTCAAGATGATTGCGCAGAAACAAATCCGCATTGCGAAAACCCCCCTGGACATCCCTCTTGCTCTCTTCCTAAGCTCTCAGTTGTTAAGCTCTCTTTTTTCCATGGACCCGCACGTATCGTGGTTTGGATACTATTCACGCTTCAATGGAGGGATGTTTTCCGTCATCAGCTACGTGCTGTTATATTATGCGTTCGTCTCCAATTGGACAAATTTGTCAAATTTGACTAATGTGTTGAAAGTTTCCCTCGCCGCCGCCGCAGTCGTTGCCCTCTACGCTGTCCTTGAGCGGCTGGGTATCGACCGCCACCTGTGGGTGCAGGACGTGCAAAACCGCGTGTTTAGCTCGCTGGGCCAGCCCAACTGGCTGGCGGCATACCTCGTCGCCCTCATCCCGCTCGCCGCGGGATTCGGGCTCCAAATTCAAAGTTCAAAATTCAAAATTCAAAATTTTGGATTTTGGATTTGGAATTTTATCGCAGCACTCTTTTTTGCGGTGCTGCACTTTACCCGTTCCCGCTCCGGCCTGTTGGGCTTCGCCGTTGCCGATGTCGTGTTTTGGGGACTGGCGTTTTTATTAAGGTTTAACCTTTTTGAAGCTGCAAAAAAGGTTAAACCTTTTGAAGCTAAATTTCGTCTTCCATTTATCATTTATCATTTAGCATTTGTCATTATTGTCTTTTTTAACGGCACCTACATACCGCAGGTGGACCGGTATTTCTCTCTCCAAGGCTGGAAAGAACGGTTGACAACTTCGCAACCGGCACCGGCCGCTACCCCATCAGCTGCCTCCACTGCCTACCATGCGCCCCTTTTGGAGACCGGTGGCACGGAGTCCAGCACGATCAGAAAGTACGTTTGGCAGGCTGCCATCAATGCGTGGAAAAGTTCAGCCAAGACATTCCTCGTGGGCACCGGCACCGAAACGTTTGCGTTTGCCTTTTACCAGTCCAAACCGGTTGGCCATAATCTCACCAGCGAGTGGGACTTTCTTTACAACAAGGCCCACAACGAATACCTCAACTATTTGGCAACCACCGGAGTATTTGGACTGGGAAGCTACCTGCTGTTTATCGGAGCATTTGTGTGGTGGTTTATTAAAATGCTAAATGCCAAATGCCAAATGATAAATAAACAAGCATTGGTCATTGCATTATTCGCCGGTTGGGTCTCCATCCTCGTCACCAACTTTTTCGGCTTTTCCGTCGTTATCGTGCAATTGTTTTTGTTTTTGTTCCCGGCGATGGCAATAGTTAGCCATCAGCCATCAGCAATCTCCCTCGAAACTCGGGACAAGAGCCATCAGCCATGGAAAACCCTTCCTTTAAAACTTGCGCATCAAGCTTCCAAATGGATCTCTCTTACTATCTTGCTCGTGTTGCTTGTCTTGCTCGTGTTGCTCTCCAGAGCGTGGTGGGCCGATGTCCAGTATGCTCAAAGCTATCGCCTGGCGCGTGCCGGCCAATACACGGCGGCACAACCAGCCATTGTCCGGGCGGTCCAACTCAATCCCGGCGAGCCTCTCTACCATGATGAGGCCGCCACGACCTTTGCCGCCCTTGCCACGCTGGCAGCGGAAAACAAACAAGCCACCCTGGCCGCCACACTTGCCAAACAGGCACTGGAACAAAGCGATCGCGCCATCACGGTTTCACCAAAAAATGTGAACTTCTGGAAATCCAGGACAAAAGTGTTTTACACGTTCACGGCGTTTGACCAGCAGTTTAATCCGGCAGCCGTTGCTGCACTTGAGCGGGCACTGGAACTTTCTCCCAACGACCCCAAGATTCTCTATAATTTGGCAATTCTCTACGGCAGACAAAATGATAACGCCCGTGCCGTCCGGCTTCTGACGACTACCATTGCCATCAAACCCAATTATCGTGACGCGTACTTTGCCCTGCACATTTTTTACAAAGAGATGCGAAACGGGCAAAAAGCCCGCGAGATTTTGGAACAGTACCTGGAGAAAGTCGATCCCAATGATAAAGATTTTCAGGCAAGACTAAACTAATAGCGCGGGGAGGCATACCTTTTCGCAGCCCCGCCGGGGAGCCAACAAAATTTTGTCCGGCTTCACTCTTTGGGGATGGTGAATCAGAAGACGGTAACAACCAATTTCTCTGAAGACGGATCTAAATTTTCGTTGGCGACCTCAGGCGGGGCGAGAATCAACGTGTGCCGACCTTAAGCGCGTGTATCAAATCTATGAAACCAATTATTCACGTCCCCAGCGATGTATTGACGTCATCTGCCAAGCCGGTTACGCAGTTTGATAAACGGCTCCATACGCTTATTAAGGAAATGGTGGCAACACTGAAGGCCACCCATAATCCCAAAGGAGTAGGACTGGCCGCACCGCAGGTAGGCGTCCCTTACCGAATTTTTGTCACGCGGCCCAGGGAAAAAGATCCCATCCGCGCCTTTGTCAATCCCGAAATTATTAAGCTCTCAACCGAACAAACAGAAGGAGTACCGGGACGCGATAACAAACTGGAAGGGTGCCTTTCCATACCGAAAATCTGGGGTCGCGTCAAACGCGCTGCCACGCTTACCCTTCGCTATCAGGATGAAACCGGAGCCGTTCACGAAGAAGCGTTTTCCGGCTTCTTGGCTACCATCATCCAGCATGAAACAGATCATATCAACGGTATCCTGTTTACCCAACGGGTACTGCAACAAAAAGGAAAACTTTTCCAGACGGCTCGTGATAAAGACGGAAAAGAAGTATTGGAAGAAATCACAATATGAAGGTTGTCTTTTTCGGCTCCACCTCCGACTCGGTTTTGGTTTTAAAAAAAATATTTTCTTTGTCAATTTGTCAATTTGTCAATTTGTCAATTTGTTGTATTGTCACCCAACCTCCCCGCCCGGTCGGCCGCAAACAGGTGCTCACCCCAACTCCCGTAGAGACATGGGGCAAGGCACACAATATTCCCGTACTTTCTTTTCCCTCTTCCCCAAATCAGCCCTCTCTGTTCAACAACGAACAAACCGTGATCGACACGTTGCAACCATTGAAGGCCGATCTTTTGATTTCTGCCAGTTTCGGCCAACGCATTCCGATTCAGGCTATTCAAGCGGCTCGGC
>JACREP010000081.1 GCA_016218185.1 Candidatus Gottesmanbacteria bacterium
TCGGAAACAATGTCAACATTTAAACAGCCCGAAAACGCTGGAAAGGTGGGCTAAAACATTCTTGAAATTTCATCCAACTATTATGTGTAATAGCGCAAATCATACACAGAATTAAATCAATCATCCCTCATAAACCTCCAGAGAAACTTCTCCTTCTATCATTCCGGGCAACCTGCCACAGATTGATAGTTGGTTCATCGCTCCTCAATTTAAGTCTCAATGCGCTGGATTCCCGCTCCCCAATGTTGCTTGGGGACAAGCTTCGCGGGAATGACATTAAAAATTGAATTGAGGAGAGGAACAGAAGCTGTGCAAGCCGCTGTTCCTCTCGAGTTGCTCTCAGATTCACGCCTTGCCGAGAATGGCGGATTTAATTCGGGTTGTCTCCCTTTTAGGGTTAGAAACCTCTTTTTTCCTCACGACCCTGTGCGTGAGGAGAGGGTGGCGTCGCGGATGCGGCTACTTGCCCGCCACCGCCGCGACGGTCGCGTCGCGCAGCTTCAGGAGCTCGTCGAGCCCCATCAGCGCGTTCCGCGGCCCGCCTGCGATGCCCGGATGGCCGCCCGCCTCGGACCCCCACAGCGACTGCACGATGTCACGGCACGAGACCCCGCTGATGGGGTCGGCCAGCGACACGGTGCAGGCGTGGAAGTCCGTACGCAGGGCCACGACCGCGCACCCGACCTCGCCGTTCGGCGTCACGTACAAGTGATTGGAGAATCCCCCGCACACCCGCACGATCACGCCACCCTTCGCCTCGATGAAGGAGAGCTTATTCAGCTCATCCCCCTTCTTGACGAAGTCGTCCCCGGCCGTCAGGAGGGCCTCGTCGTCGGCGACGATCCGCTCGACCGCCTCGATGCCCTCCATGACCTTGTCGGTCACGTCGAGCGAGGAGCCGTCGCGCGGCGGGAACACCTTGCGGCTCTCGCTCCACGCCCAGTAGGCCTCCAGCCGGCGGATGTCCTCCGCCGACGCGCCCGACCGCCCGATCTTGTGGGGGCCGTTCACGTCGACGAAAGCCGCGAGGGCCCAGAAGCCGTCGGCCTCGGGCTTGCGGCCAAGAATGGCCGCGCACCCGCCGAGGGCGTCGAGGTCGATGTGGGACAGCCCCACCGCCTCGATGCCCTCCCCGCCCACGCCGTTGTCGGCGAGGCACGGCGCGGGGTTGGCCGACCGGGAGCCGTGATGGGCGAGCGTGAGAACGCTCCCCTCGACCACGACATCACCGTACTCGGCCTCCACCGTGGCCGTCCGCTTGCCCTCGAGCGCGGCGACGAGGTTGGCGGGGTTCGAACAAACCAAAAATCGAATAGCCATTTTTTCTCCTTCTCGGAGTTCTTCTGACGGACCCGCGATATGGCTAACCGCGGCAGAAGTCCCTTGCGGGAATTGTTTGCTTTCAGACCAGCACCATGTTGGTCCAAAAACATCTTGTCCGCAAAAGCTGGGTAGTGTCCGCCACCAGCAAGCGCTCCGGAGCTTTCCCGGAGAATTACGTCGCAGTCAAGGCCTGCAATTTGCATTTATATTTTCATCGGCCGACTCGCGCCAACCGAAATTGTTTTTTCACGCCACCACACCCGTGATGACGCTTTCAGACGCACCGAAAACACTACGACACTTAAACAGAACAACACTACAACACTTAAACACAAAAACACACAAACACTTCAACACACGAACACCCAAGTGTTGTTATGTTGCGCTGTTGCTCTGTTTCAGCGATTCTGAAAGAATAAATTGTAAAGAACCCTTCTTCACTCTGTGGATAAATTACTCTGGACAAATTTCATAGAATATTGTATAATGCCATATATAAAATTTAATAATTTTTATCTATGCCCCTTATTAAGCGCGGTGTATTTCCTGCTCTGCAAACAAGCTTATCAGAACAATATATTTCGGTGATTATTGGACCGAGACAAGCGGGAAAATCAACATTAATGAATCAATTAATTAACATATTAAAAACTGACGGATACGGTGATAATGATATTGCTCAATTCAATTTTGATCTGCCGGAATTGCGCGCCCGAGTTTCCTCCCGGCCTGAATCTTTTTTGCAAATCGTTGAACAAAATTTTGGCCAAGCGCTGTCGTCAATAACTGACCGCAAGTTTATTTTTATAGATGAAGCGCAAAAATTGCCCGCCATTTTTGATATCTTAAAAATTATTCATGACCAACACAAACAATATCTCAAAATTATTATCTCCGGCTCTTCATCTCTGAATCTGTACCAACATTCGGCTGAAACGCTCGCCGGTCGAGCGCGTTTTTTTCATGTTTCATCTTTAAGCTGGAGAGAGTTAGTCGCCCATCACTTTTCATTAAATACCGACCAATCGCTCATCTCCATCATCACAAAAAATGAATTTACCAACGACAAATATCTTGCCCTGCAACAATCCCTTTTCCGCGCGCAAAACCAAATTGAAATCGTCTGGAACAATTATTTTCTGGCTGGCGGTCTGCCGGAAATATATTTAATGGAAAAACACGAACAGCGCTCCTTGGCCTTACGCGATTATATCGCCACTTATTTGGACAAAGACATTCGCGCGCTCTCAAGCGTGGGCGACGCGGACATCTTCCTGTCGGCTCTGAATTACTTCCTGCAAAATGACAGCCAGCTTATCAACTTATCGTCTTTGTCGGAATCAATCGGCCTCCAGCGCGTTACTTTAAAAAAATATTTGCGGGTTCTGGCAGATACATTTCTGGTGTCAGAGCTGGCGCCTTTCGTCCGTCCGGCCAAACAATCAATTAAAAGCCCCAAAATATATTTCTTTGACCATGGACTCATAAATTACGCCAAGAAAATTTATTCTCTGGAGCAATTGAGCGTTTCCGAACAATTCGGCGCGGCGTTTGAAAACATTATTGTTAATAACTGCCTCAAACACTTTGCCAATGACCCGGAGCCGGGAACTGTCAATTTCTGGCGGGATTACCAGGATCATGAGATTGACATTGTAATCACCGGCGGAAAAAACATCGTCCCGATTGAAATTACCGCCGCCGCGCAAATCACGCGACAAAAAACCAATAATTTCAAATCATTTTTCCGCGCTCATCCGGAATGCGGGGTGGGATATATCGTTTATCAAGGCGAGTTTCAAAAAATCGCCGTGGAAAACAAAACAGTATTTCTGCTTCCGCATTGGATGTGGTGGTAGACCGCCAAACAGGCACAAAACTATCTAATCTTGTCGCCACCACACTCGTGATGACGCTTTCACAAAACACAAAAAATGACACGGATATGCGGATTATATGCGGATAACGCGGATTACACGGATTGTATCTGCGTCATCCGCGACATCTGCGTGAATCCGCGTATCTGTGTCGCAAGTTCTATTCTGTGAAAGTAAATTGTAAAGAACCCGCTCTCACCCTGAACAACTTTTCCGCAAGCCACCATAACGCATTTATTCTCTCTCGTATAAACACATGTTCGCACATAAATGCTTCCCTTGTTCAGTAGCGGTTAGATTAGAACCAAATCATTGGTCGCAATCTATCCGTTACTTTAGTTGCTTGCAGTGTAGTGAGCCCGAAATGGCTCTACTACATTGTGGATAATTGACTTGACACCTTTTTCTAAATTTTGTATTATAAATTAGGTGACAATCCAAGCACGGAACCGAAATTCCGCTCTGAATCTCTGAACTCCCTAAGGGGAGTTCTTTTGATTTCGTTTTTGTGATATACTACTGCCCGGTGCGACGAAGGGCGGAGAGCGGAATGGTGCCGCGTCTTGGTTTGTCACCCAAGTTCCAGGGGTTCGAATCCCCCTCCGTCCACCACTCAAGCCCTGCACCCTACGTGGTGCGGGGTTTTGTTTTTGTAAAGAACACTATCGCTTATCTCCATTTATCTCTATCTATCTCTTATCTCACCTCTTTCGTGTTCCATGTTCCATGTTCCATGTTACGTGTTACGTAATTTTAGCGCCGACTGTTCCCCGCCCCAATGAGATTGCTTCGCTTTCGCTCGCAATGACAGTGAGAAGGGAACGCACTCGGTACTACTAAGTCTCATAACTTGGTAGACAGATCGCGAGCGTCTTATTCCAACTTGCGTTAGAATTGAGAACAAACTCCACCTGTTCTCTCCGAATGAACGAAGAGCAAAGTGAGATGGGCCTCTACCAGCTATCACTAACTGGTCGAGCAAAACCCGAATTTCTGATTGCCGATAGGATTCTCTCTCCTATCACATGGGTAATCAGAAATTTGTAAAGAACTTATTGCCGTTGAGAGTAAGCCACTTGGACTTGCTTCAACGGAAGAGATGTCGTGCGTTGGCCGCGAATAACATAATGTTGTTTTGGGCCTGACAACTCTCTCTTCCGTGGAAACAATCCGCCTCCTCCGCCAGCTGGCGGATTCGGCGTGATAAATAAAAAACTCTCTTTAATTAGAGAGAGCATGTGTTTGTCATCCCGAGCGTAGCGAGGGATCCCTTTTCTGTGTCATGAACTTTGCACTATTTAAAATGCGAAGTTTAATTTATTGAAAGGGATTCCTCCCCGCCTTATCGGCGTGTCGGAA
>JACREP010000008.1 GCA_016218185.1 Candidatus Gottesmanbacteria bacterium
AACACGTTCCAGTACAGCGACAGCCCCAAGGGAAACTGAAATGCAAAAATCCCAAACATGATCGGGGTCATCAATGCCATTTGTTTCTGCATGTCCGCCATATCGTCATGTTTTTTTTCTTTATTGATTGTTAACTGTTGATTGTTGATTGTTGGCGAAGCCGCCGGCATCATCAACTTCGTCTGCCAGTACTGCAACAATCCCGTGATGACGGGGATAGTCAGAAGCCACATCCCGTACTGCTGCCATTGGCTGGGCTTAACCGCCAAGTTCGCACCAAAGAAATCCAGACTCAGCGACGTCAACTTTAACGCGGGAAGGTATAAAATGGCGTTAATTTCTTCTACAATCTTGACCAAGTTCCCGTTGCCAAGGACCTGGTAAAACACATTATAGAGCGCAATCAACACCGGCATTTGAATAAGGAGCGGGAGACACCCGGCTGCAGGATTGACACCATGTTGCTTATATAAATCAAGTTGCGCCTGTTGGAGTTTGGCTTTGTCGTCTTTGTGCTTGGCAGACAGCGCATCCAGATGCGGCTTGAGTGCTGCCATTTTTTTGGCGCTTTTCAGTTGCGACTGCATAAGGGGATACAACAGGAGGCGGATGGCAACGGTCAATAGAATAATGGCCCACCCTAACGGACCCGGGAGGCGCAGCCACTCAAACAATTTATAAAAGACAACCAGCAGGTTGACGATGGGCCAGATCAATAATTGATTCCAAAGATTAGGAGACGTCATAAAAATTATGGCACCGGGTCATATCCGCCCTTATTCCATGGGTGGCATCGGATAATCCGCCTAAGCCCCAACCACGATCCGTAGATTATACCATAGTGCTCGATTGCCTGATAGGAATACTCGCTGCAGGTCGGCCGGAAACGACACGCCTTATCCGTTAAAAATAAAAACTTAAGGATTCCCGTATCGAAAGAAAGGTATTTCTGATAAAACCTGATGGCGGCAAGGAACGCGCGTTTCATGTGTTTTGCAGTAAACTTCTCACCATATTCTCAACTTCGGACAATGTCGCGCCAATCAGTCCCCGGCGGCCAATTATTATCCCCTCCATCCCGTTAACGGTCTCTGGCAGCGCGCGCTGAATGGATTCCCGAAGCAGCCGTTTTATTCGATTTCGTACGGCTGCCCGCTTGTCTGTTGCGGCAGAGACAATACACGCAAATCTCGGAGGACCGCCGTGCGCGTTTGTTTTGTAAATTAATATTGCGTTGGGGCATGCACGGCGTTTGCCGTATCGCATCACTGCTTTAATATCAGGGGGTGGGAGCCGGTTTGTCTTTGGAAGCATGTTACGCCGAAAGAAGCTTGCGCCCAACACGCCTCCTGCGGGCAAGGACGCTGCGTCCGCCGGCTGTTTTCATGCGGCTTCTAAATCCGTGTTTCCGTGCTCTCTTAAGTTTTTTGGGTTGATAGACTCGCTTGGGCATCGTGGGGAATAGTATACCTCTTATCTGTATGGTGTATCAAGCGGCAACCGCAAAACGCGCAAAATTGACGTCTTGACTTTTGTGGATAAGATAACTAGGATGTGGACAACTTATCCTCACATATGGATCTGAAAAAACTTTGGAAGTCAGTATTGGCGGAAGTTGAACTTTCGGTGTCAAAGGCCACCTTTCAAACCCAATTTTCCCATACGATGCTCGTTTCTTTTGTAAATGGCGTGGCAACTGTCGGCGTCACAAACCCACTCATCCGAAGCATGATTGAAGGACGTTATTATTCGCTTATTAAAAGCATCCTTGACCAGCGCACCAAGCAAAATTCCAGCATTGTGTTTGTTATATCTCCCCAAAAAAGGGTAACTCCTGACGAAGCCGGGCCGCTGTTTTCCCAACAACAAAATGCCCCGGTCGTTGATCGGGCGCTCGTGGCGCGCGCGCTTCACATCCGGCCGGATGCGACGTTTGAAAACTTCGCTGTTTCAACAACAAATCAAATGGCGTACGCGGCGGCAACTGCCGTTGCTAAAAACCCGGGCAGCGCCTACAATCCGTTGTTTTTCTACGGGGGCACGGGAGTAGGGAAAACCCATCTCATGCACGCGGTTGCAAACGAAATACTGTTGCGGCAGCCCGGCGCAAAAATCGTCTACTGTATGGGGGAGGAATTCTTAAATGAAATTGTTGAGGCGATCCAAACCAAAACCAGCCGGCAGTTTAAACAGAAGTACCGCAGCGCCCAGCTTCTTTTGGTCGACGATGTACAGTTTATCGCCGGCAAGACCACTGCCCAAGAAGAATTTTTCCATACGTTTAACGCGGTGCACCGGGAGGGCGGACAAATAATTTTAAATAGCGATCGGTCACCGGCAGAAATCGCCAAGCTCGAAGACCGGCTCCGCAGCCGCTTTGAGGGCGGCTTAACTGTCGATATCTCTCCGCCGGATTTTGAACTTCGCGCCGCAATCATCAACATTAAATCCAAAGCCATAGGACTGTCGGTGCCGCCTGACGCGGCCCAGCTTATTGCCGCAAACATCACAGACACGCGGGCAATCGAGGGGTTTCTCAAGCGCCTCTCTTCTGAGACGTCCACCCGCAAAACGCCAATCACCCAGGAGATGGTCGCGTCGCTTTTGAGTTTAAAAAAACAGGCAGGAAACGGAGAAGCGGGCGGCCAAAAACCCGCCCGCCGCGTTTCTCTCCAGGAAATGCTTGAGGTGGTTGCTTCTGTGTTTAACACAAAACCGACAGCGCTTAAGGGCCCGAAGCGCGACCGTCCCATCGCCAGGCCGCGGCAGGTGTTTATGTATCTGTGCCGCGTGGAGCTTGGGCTTACGCTTGACGACATCGGCGGCGCCCTCGGCGGCCGTGACCACACCACGATCATGCACGGCGTGGAAACCATTACCCGGGAGTTGTCCACAAACATGCTCCTTCGGGACGCTGTTGGGGGGATAAAAAAGAGGCTTTGGGCATAGCGCCGTCTGGTTTGTCCACTTATCCACAGAGCAGAAAAATTTATCCACTTAGTTATCCCCAAATATTTTTGTGGTTTTCCCGGGGGAAAACCCTTTTTGTGGTGTTTGTTTCCCTCCATTGACAGCCAGCAGCAAAAGACATACACTTTTCCACGCCCGCTTCTTACTACAACTGCTATTAAAAGAACATAAATAAGCAATGAACGCCTCTGTACTTCAGGAAAAGCTTTTAACCGCCCTTGTGGGAACCGGCAGAATTGTTGTCCCCCGGCCCCAGATGCCCGTCATGCAGTATGTGCTTTTAGAGGCAACAAGCGAAGGGCTGTGGTGCACAACAATAAGTCCCGAAGTTACCGAACGGCGGTTTATTGCAGCAAAGGTTGAAAAAGAAGGCGCTATTTGTGTTTCTTCCCGGCTTTTTACGGAGCTGGTTCTGTCTTTCCCCCCAGGGCCCATGCGGCTAGCTGCCCACGAGGGGGCCCTGGAAATTCAAAGCGCGGGATTTAGGGCAACATTGCCCAGCGCCCCTGCTTCCGAATTTCCCCCGGCGCCAAAGAAAGACAAAAAAGCAGCCACCTCGTTCCCCAAGGACGAGTTTTTAGCAGCGCTCTCCCGCGTGCTGTTTGCCGCGGCCACGGACGACGGAAGGCCGATATTAACAGGCGTCAGCATCCGGCAGGCCGGCGGCCACCTGGTGTTTGCGGCAACCGACGGATACAGGCTTTCCGTCAAGCGCCTCAAGATAAACCTAAAAACCGGCGTGTCCTATATTATTCCCAGCCGGGCTCTGGCAGAGGTGGTGAAAGCAGGGGAGGGGGAAAAGGAAGAAGAAACAATAGGTTTTACTCCGGCAGAATCCGGACAACTGGCATTTACCATAGGAGACACAGAGGTGTTTACGCGGCCCATTGACGGCGAATATCCGAACGTCGAAAAAATTATCCCCACGACCCACACAACACGGCTTCTCTTGGGCCGCGAGGTGCTTCTCCGGGCCGTGAAGTCCGCGGCAATTGTGGCCCGCGACAACGCCAACATTGTGCGGTTTCATATAGAGGGGCAGACCGTCACGGTTTCTGCCAACACGCCGCAGGTGGGGGAGAATCAGGTGGAGGTGGAGGCCAAGGTAGACGGCGAGGGAGGGGACATAGCATTCAACAGCCGGTTTTTACTGGAGTTTTTGACAAACTTTACCGAGGATGAACTTTTATTTGAAATGACCGGGTCGCTCAATCCCGGGGCGTTTAAGCCGGTCCGCCAGACGGCGGATGACTCATATCTTCATGTCATCATGCCCGTTCGCGTCCAAAGCTGAACGCTTAGGGCGAACAAAAACCGAGCCGATAGGTTTGTTTTGATTCTTCCGGATTGACAAAAACAGGAGTAGAAACCGTTACCCTTAATCGGCACGCCTGCTCCGGGGCGACCCCCAGCTTTTGCAAAAAAGCCTGCTCCGCCTCTTTTCTTGCCGGTTCAAACGGGGAGCCGTAGACGACAATCGCGTATTCATCAAGCGAAGGAACGTACATGATGTCATAGGTTTGTTTTTTCATGTCAACCCGGCGCACGGCCGAAGTTGGCGCGGGAGGCCCTGTGGGCCCGGGAGGAGAAACAACCGGAGCCGGTTCCGGAACGCGCCGAATACCCAACCAAAATCCAACACCGACAACGGTGAAAGCAAGAAGAGCGAATAAAAACCTTTTCCTCATACCATTGTTTATTGTACCAAACCACAGGCGCGGGCCGTGGACCACGGCTGCCAGCCGCGACGGCTGTACAAATAGATCGCATAGGCCATATTGTTCACCGGATCCTGAAACCACCCGCGGCAGGCAGCAAGGAGTACTTCGTCAGCCACCACACAGGCGGAGCCGCCTTCTCCTTTGTCGGAAAAGGCGTCATAACAATTTTTACCGCCCCGTCCCGCCCTCTTTAGTTTTTCTTTAAGGGACGCGCCCTCCGGACGACTTTGGAACGCAAGTTCTCCCTGGGTTAACATGTTTATTTGAAACAAGCCAATGCTATAGTCTGCGGTTGAGGGCCTGCTCGCATTTACATACTGTCGAAGGCCCGGAGGAAGACAACTGTCGTTGACAACCATTGCAGCGCCCGGACCCATGTAGCCGCTTTCCTTATTACACACCATGGCGGCGTTTTGCGCCTGCGCTCCGAAAACCCTTCCGATGTTGCTTATGGAATTATCAACAGCGCACCACCCAGACGTTGGTACCTCGCAGGTTCCGGGGGATGACGGGAACGCGCCGGCACCAGCGCCTGCAGAATTTATCGCCAGCGGTGTTTTGGTGGCCAGGTCGTACATAAACTGCGGGTTGAAAAACCACGGGAAGACAAACAGGAGGACGATAGCCAAAACAGCGCCTCCGGAAAGAAGGAGCGGCAGGTCGGTTTTCCAGTCGGTTTTTGTTCCCGCAAAGAGCCGGGCAAAAAATTCGCCGTTGAAGAAACTGAAAACCCCCTTAAATATGCCACTGATAAAGCCTAACGCTTTGTCAAACACGACTGACCCTACGATTGCGCCGACCGGCCCCCCGGCAGATCCGAAGAGCCCGCCAAGAGCTTTGCCCAAGGCAGAGCCCGCGAGTTTTTCTCCAACCGCGCCCGCGCCCCGCCTGAGCGCATAGGAAAGCCCCAAGGTGCCGGCTTCGTTCAACACCAACCCAAAGAGGTTCGGTGCTTTTTGGCTAAGTCCGGCGTAGTGGGCAGCAAGAAGCGACACGCCCTCCCATCGCTCAACAGCAAAAACCAGGCGGCCGCGTTTTCCCGCTTCATAGACGATTTCAATATTGCGATCGGGAGAGCCAAAAACCGTGGTAAATACATCGGCCACAGCGTTTCGAATCTTGGCTACGCCGGAGAGCGCGGATTGCTGACCCTGTTGGTATTGCCTTGCCCGGTTAAGGTAGCTGGCAAACACCGGCGAGTCGGTAATGGCTATCCCTGCGGACTCAAGTTTTTTGGTTACGCGGTCAAACGATTTGGCAATCTGGTCTTCAATTATTTCCACGCGCCAATTTTTCGGCATCATCCGGAAGACAAAGTCTCCGACCGGCGCAATGATTTGGCGCATACCTCGGGCATTTGCCTGGAAAAATGTGCGCAGCCCGGCGCCCGTTGGGTCATTAACGCGTCCTGCCAGAACCTCAAGCGTGAGGCTGTGCGCCATGGCCGCGTCTGCTGCCTTTTGGGGCGCAAGGGCCGGCTGTTGGGTGATGAGTTCACCGGCGATGGCAAGAGCAAGCTCCGGCTTTTGCCGGGGATTGGCAATAAGCCGGGCAACAGTCGCATCCAACGCGGGCTCAAGCGCCCGGACGAGGCCATCGCGCCCACCAGCGTCAACATGCAGCTTGCTCTGTTCGATAAACTTGTCAACGAGCCGGGACGCAAATGTTTCGCGAAGCCCCTGCAGCCGACTCTCTCTGTCTGGTGCAAGCACCTTCTTTAGGTCTTCGCTTCGCCGGATGACTTCGCGAAGAGGCAATGCCTCATCCGGTGCCTGGTGACGGATTTGCTCAGGGGTTTGTTTAGGGTCAAGGAATGGGTCTACGACCTGGTCAAGAAGCATGGTGCGGGCCTCTTCCGGGTGAGAAACAAGTGGAAGGCTTGATAATAACGGTTCGATGCGGCGGTAGAAGTCCGGATAGCGCTGGCAACCGACGAGAAACTCCTCGATATCCAGAAGATTATCCTCAAACAACCGGAGGAACTCTTCCAGCGGCAGGTGCTCTGTTTGGTCGAGTGCCATAGGCTATTTTTGATCAACCACCTGCTCGACGGTAAATATCGGGCGGTTGGGCGTTACCGGGAGAAGCGGCTTTTCCTCTGCTTTCTGCTCTTTTTTCTTTATTCTCTGCTCTTCCAGCTCCTGCGGCTTGGTGGTGGCCAGGCTATGTTCATCGGGCGAGGCAATCACGCGGATGGCGGCGTGGGCCGGGCCGGCGAAAAACAACCCTTCGCCTATGTCTGCGGACAAAAGCAGGTGTTTTTCTCCCTCTGAGAGATAGAAGATTTCCGCGACCCGGTCAATAGCCGCAGAGGACTGTTTGAGAAGAATTTGGAGACTGCTGTTTTGGATGATGGCGCGGCCCAATTCCACAGACAGGAAGTCCTCCACGTCTTGCGTGATGGTGGTCAGGCCCAGGTAATATTTGCGGCTTCTCTTGGCAATGGAATTAAGAAACGTTGCCGAATCCGGATACTTCATCATGTACCATGCTTCGTCCACCACGAGCATCCTGCGGCGGATGTCTCGGCGGATTTTGGTCCAGATGAAGTCAAGGATCAGGTACATGGCGATGGGCCGCAGCTCTTCTTCCAGATCGCGGATGGAAAAAACCGTCAGGGGGTTTCTGATTTCAACGTTGGTAGCCGCATCAAAAATGCCCACCAGGCTCCCCTTGACGAATTTTTCTATGCGGTCCGCCAGGCCCCGCGCCGCCTCCTCCTCCATGCCGATCAAGGACTTATACAGATCTTCCATAAGCGGCGGTTCGCGGTTTTGGGTGGCAGGGTCAGGGGTGATGCCCTTTTGCCGATACGTCAAAATGAGTGCGCGGTCCAGCATTGCATCCTCCGTGGGGGTAAGTTTGCCCATGACCACACGGAAAAAGCCGTGGAGCGAGAGGATTTTACCATTGAGCTCACTCTCTGTTTCTCCGGCCCGGGATCGCAGGAGCGCAAGATCAAACGGGTTAATTTTTGTTTCCGCGCCGAAGTGGAAGCGGATGTATTCGCCGCCCAGGGCATGGGTGAGGGCTTCGTACTCGTTTTCCGGGTCGATGACAATCACTTCGGTATCAAACATGAGACTTCGCATGATTTCCAATTTGACCAGGTAGCTTTTGCCGGATCCGGAATTATGGACAAAAAGGCCGCCGTGTCCCGCGAGGAACACATGGTCGTCTACCGTCAGGTCGTAGACGTAGTGTTCATTATGTTTGATTTTTTCCTTGCGAACGATCGGATCCCAAAAAAGATCCGCGCTTGCAAGCTCTTTGAGGGAGGCAAGCATTCGTTTCGCGTGTCGAAGCTTGAGCTGGAGCGAACGGTAGCGCTTTTTGAGTGTCATCACTGCGTCATAGAGGGTTAGGTACGCGGTGTCTCCCTGGTTGCGTGCTTCCAAAACGATGCTCGCCCAAAGGCTTTTATTGTGTCCAAGCAGAGACACGCCGGTTTCTTTGTAGGTTTCATAGAGAATCCTTTTTACGTCGGGAAGATCAACGGTCTCACCAGAGATAGTTTTATAAGCTCGAAGCACATTGATCGTGCCGGGGACAACGGCACGCGTTTTCATGAGTTGCCACGAATGCCCCAATTCACGCCAAAGAAGTCTATTGAAGTGTCGCTTACTTCCGCGGGCAATAATTGTTTCAAGAGAAGGAAGCCTAGTTAAAAACGCAATATCCCGTCGGATGGCCTGAAGCTTGTTGATCCGCGCTTCAACAGCTATGATAATGTGGGTGAGTTCCTCGCGGGACGGAGAGAAAACACCCCGTTTGAGCGGAGAAAAGTTAGCGGGCGCGGCCACACCGTCGCCCCGGTACAGCATGGCGTAGAGTTTTGCCAGGACAGGAGAAAGTGTGGGAATGGTGTCAACGTTGGTGCTTCCCCTTTTTTCTCGGAGCTTGTCTAACTTTTGATTTTTTGTCTTCGTGAGAAAGCCGATGTGTTGTGCAAAAGATTCCACGTTTTTAGCTCCGGAGATGCCAAGTTCCCAGTATGTTCCGGGCGGACCTTGTGCATTGGTGGCACGTTTATATTTCTCCCGTATTCGGCTCACGATGCCAAAGCGCAGGAGAAGATACGCAATATCGCTGATGAGTTTTGACGATTTTGACGTGCAGGAAACCTCTTTGGAAGACACTGTGCCATCGCCTTCATAATACGCGCGCAGATATGCCGCGACCTGGCCGTTGGTTGCGGTGAAAAGCATCGGTGGGACGCGTTTTGCTCCCGACGAGCCACCGGCGCCGAGGGTGACAAAGAGTTTTGCCCACACATTGGGGCCAATAGTATACCCCCTGATGCGGCTTGAACCGGAAGCGCGTCGCGGTGTCGTTGTTGCCCCCACGAGAGTTGCGCTGGAGGAGATTACAGCGAGCACGTCCTTGTTGATATTGTAAATCGCCAACACCGACGGGTTTATCAGCCCTTCGCTCGTGGCAAGTCCTAAAAGCGTTAAGAGGGGGGCATCCAACGTGAGGACGTTGGGAAGGTGATCAGGCCAGGAAGACACGAGCTTTTTTGGGAAAATAATTTGTGGAACCCGTGTTGGTTCGGGGAGTTGACGCGGAACAGGCATCGCCTCGCCGATAGCAACGTCTTGGCCCCGGACTGCCCCAATAGTGCCGTTTTTTATGGTAACGAGGCAGTGATCCGCGGTGACCGTGATAGCCCTTCCGCTCTTGGTGGTTATCCTGTAGAGATTTTCCCTTGGAGAGAAAGACTTGCGTGCGGCAAGCGACACCCTGCTCCACCCGCCCTTCAAGGTGCTTCCAAAAGAAAACACCTCAAGGTTGGGGTTGGTTACCCCTTCTAGATCGTCATCTTTGTGGGTGATACCATGGTTTTGGATGAGAGTTTCTACCACGTCACCGATCTTTTCTAAGCGCTCGACGCCGTCCTGACGGACGAGCACCGGCTCCCAAGAGGCTAATGATTTACCAAATACAACCATGTTTGCGTTCTCTAAAGTGAACCGGTCGAAAATGACCAGGCTGTCATTGTGTTCGTTGAGCCCGT
>JACREP010000084.1 GCA_016218185.1 Candidatus Gottesmanbacteria bacterium
GGGCCATTTCTTCTTCTCCATGGGTGTTCCGGTTGTTCCAGATAACCGTAAACGGCCTTGCCGCAGTTGTTCTTTTTTTGTGTTTCAATCACATCTTCCGCAGGCAGTTTTCGGGCCGCATGGCCACATGGACGGCGTTTGTCGGCGCCCTCATCTTTGCCATCCACCCGGGCATTTCCGAAGCAGTCCTCTGGATTTCCACCATAGCTGATCCGCTCGCGACGCTTCTTTACCTTTCGTCGTTTGCGTACCTGCTCTCCTCCCCGCCACGCGTGCGGCTCTCCTCGTTCCTGTTTCTCCTTGCGCTTCTTACCAAAGAAACAAGCCTCATGTTTTTCCCTATCATACTGCTCTATCTTGTCCTCTTTGATAAAAAAACCCTCCGGCCGGTTCTTATCTGGTTTCTGGGGACATCTCTCTTCTATGGACTGATTCGCGTTCTTGCCGTCGGCACCTCGGCGGTGCAGGGGCTTCGGTTTCCTTCACCCATTGCCCAGGCAACCATGATTGTCCGACTCCTCACCGTTCCTGCGGAGGTTTTGTATTATCTCAAAACGTTCTTCTTCCCAATGCCGCTGGCAATCTCGCGGCATTTTGTCGTGTCCGGGATCACTGATCGGGCATTCCTCCTGCCGGCAGCCCTTCTTGCAACCCTTCTCTTGGTGGTCTTCCGGATGCGAAGAAACAAACTGTTTCTCTTTTTCATCGCCTGGTTTTTTGTCATGCTTCTGCCGGCACTCAACGTCATCATTCCGTTGTCTGCCACGGTTGCCGACCGGTGGTTCTACGCTGCGGCAATCGGCGCAATCGGCGCTGTTCTCACGGTTATAGTCCCGCTGGCGTCACGTATCAAACCCGCCGCAATTTTTCTCGCGGTCCTGCTGTTCGGATTACTCTCTGCCGGCACCGTGACGCGATCTCTCCAATGGAAAAACGGCGTCACGCTCTACACACACGACGTTGCCGTCAACTCCAGTAGCTTTGATTTGCAAAATAATTACGGGGTTGAGTTGTTCCGCCATGGACAAATTGAGGAGGCTTCGCAGGCCTTTGCCCGATCCATCGCCCTCAATCCCCGGTGGTGGGTCGCCGCAAATAACCTGGGCGCGGTCTATGAACGCCAGGGCAACGCTTCAAAAGCCAAAGAACAATATCAAATGTCCATCAAGGCCGGCGACTATTACCTGGCATACGAAAACCTGGCCAAACTCTTGGTCTTTCGCCTCCATGACCCCAAACAGGCAATGGAACTTGCCCAACGCGCGGTACGCGCTTTCCCGGCCAGTACAAACCTCTGGATGGTTTTCGCCATAGCCGCCCACCAAACCGGCAACAAAGAAGAAGCCCTCGCCGCGGCGAAACAACTGTATCTGCTTTCCCCCATTCCCCGGTATGCCGAGCTCTACCAGCGCATCGCCTCCAACCAACCCCTCGACTTTTCCCAATGAAGTCAACCGGATAGTGTATTGCTAAGCTGCCAAGTAACTGGTCTTACGTGTGTTGCTTTTAGAGGTACAGCGACACGGTCATATTCCAAAAGAGGTGCACCAGGACCGGAGCCACGAGCGACCGGGTGTTGTAATAGAGCAAACTGTTGGCAAGCCCCAAAATCACGTCCGTCACAAAAAACAGCACCAAGGTCATTCCCTGCAGCTTGAGCGACATTACCAGGATTGGTACATGGAGCAGCACAAAGAGCGCCGTGGAAATGATCGAGGCTTTCGGCAGGCTTTTCATTTTTTCAAGTAATCGGCTAAAAATAAACCCGCGGCTCAGGATTTCCTCGGAAATTGCCGTGGCCAAGGACAACAGCAGAAGCAAAACCATGCCATACTGGCCAAAGACTGCCGAAGGCATGATTTCAAGCTTGCCGTATTTGATTGCGTTGGCCGCCAAGCCTTCCAGGGCAAACATTAATCCAAACCCCAACCCGATGTAGATGCCGGTAAACAGGTTTTTACCGGTTATACCCAACGAAGTAAGCTGCCGCTTCTCAATCTTTCGCACGTACCACACCACCGGCGCCACAAACACCAATGGCTTAAAGATAAGCTCATCCGCCCATTCCGGCAGTTTGACAAAATACCGGTACAGGCTCCACGCCAGAAGTATCCACGCCCACAGGTGGTAGACCGTCCAGGTGATCTTTTTCTTTTTCATGGCTTCTTTTACGATAGCGTTTCACGGCATATTGCGCAAGCCGGAAATTACGCGACCTTCGTTTCTTCCACTGCCTGGTTCATGGTTTGCGTAATTAAGCTCACTGCCGCCGCCGCCTGCTCAAACGTCAGCGCACGATAGTTGTGCGGAAAGTAGTGAAACACCAGGTTTCTCCCCTCCTTCCACGCGTGCCAGAGGCGATCTGCAAGGTCACGGCCGAACCGCTTCTCGATTTGCCGCCACGCGCTTTTTCTTCCCAGACGCTGGGCCAAATTGGGCGAAAGCACCTTGCCGATGCGGAAGTGGTCGCTCGTAAACTCAGCCTCGTCAATAATTCCCAAGTCGCGGAAGAGCTGTTTGAGGAAGCCTTCGTAGAGTTTGGCAAACGGAAACACGAGGTAGGAATAGTCGCTTAACCGTTCGTTAGGGTGAAGTTTGCGGTCGTCGATAAGGAGTTGTCCGTCGCCCGCCAACCGCTGCATCTCTGGACTTAAGTACTGCCACAATGCGGAACCTTGTTGGATCATAACAATCTACAAATCTGCAAATATTCAAATCTACAAATGAATTGTTTAATGATGAAATCATTTCAATGATTTCATCATTTGTTTATTTGTAGATTTGCTTATTTGTAGATTACTCCGTCTACCGAATAAACAAATACGTCTCTACAAGAAAAATAACTACGAATATCGCGATCCCCCACCATTGGACACGCTGCGCAACCGGTCCTGCGACCATTTGGTACCAACTGCTCAGGTTTCCCGCAATCCGCCACTCGCCGATAGCCGCGAGGATAAGCGTAAGATAGAGCGACAACACCAGTCCGCTTGCCAGCAAACTGCCGGAGGACGTCACCACAAAGAGACTCACCAATACAAGTCCGGCGGCAAAAACAATCGATCGAAACGGCGACGGAGCGAGATGAAAAAATACTTCCGCAGCATCCAAAAAGTATATTCCCACGATCCCGCCGGCCATGAACCATAGCGCTCCCGCAGGCGGGGCAGTCCGCCACTTGAGGAAGCCAACCAGCGTAAGGTACCCAAGTGCCGCAACAACAAAAAGAGTTGGTTTTCTGTTAATAATCTCTGCAATTTTATTCATTTTTTTTATTTTGTCATTGCGAGGAGCGAGTCTTCGAGTGACGCGGCAATCTCATGTTCGATCATCTATTATAAACAAGAGATTGCTTCGCCCGCGCACCATGATACGGTGCGGGGTCTCGCAATGACAACATAAGATCAGTATACCACCGCAAACCCCATAAACTCTCCCGTCGCCTTCCCCCACTCCGCATCTACCTTCTCCACCCATGCCACCTCCGGCCCATGCTGGCATTGTTTGACGAGTTCTTCCAGGTCCTGCCGCGGCCCTTCCGCCACCAGCTCCACCGTCCGGTCCTGCCGGTTTTTCACCCAACCAACAAGGCCTTTACTCTGGGCCGCGCGAAGCGCCCACGCCCGATACCCCACCCCCACCACATCGCCGGAGATAATCAGTCGCACGCGTTGCATGTAATTCTATTATAAAAGATCAATTCGGGACATCAC
>JACREP010000083.1 GCA_016218185.1 Candidatus Gottesmanbacteria bacterium
CGATGCCACTGCCCCTTCTGCAATTGGCGATCTTGCGGCTCCGTCTGTTTCTACCAACAGTACCACCCTTACCTGGACCGCGCCGGGCAATGATGACGGCACTCCGCCCACCGGACGCGCAGCATCCTACAACATCCGCTATCAGGACATGGGAGCAGCGCTTGACTGTTCAATATTTTCCTTTGATGCGGCAACAGTGGTCGAAAAACCCCCGGCGCCGCAGGACTACGGCAGTGGGGAAATGCTCGAGATAATGGGGCTGAACTCCTCCTCCAACTACTGCTTTGCCGTCAAATCATCCGATGAAGCACCCAACACGTCTGCGCTCTCTAATGTCATCTTTACCACGACGCTTGCCGGTGACCCGGTCAACCCGGGCGATGTGGTGATAAACGAGCTCATGTGGATGGGCACGAGCGTTTCACCTTTAGACGAATACCTGGAACTTCGAAACACGACCGGACGGACGCTCCTGCTGACCGGACTTACGCTCACCAAGTTAAGCGGCGGAACAGACGCGGACATGGGCATTGATTTCACCGGGAAAACCATCGCTCCCTACGGATACTTTTTGATAGCAAACGGCAACAGCTTTAACGGTGGCGCGGACGATTCGCAACTCAAAGACGCGATCACGCCGGATATTACTGATGGATCGCTGACATTAAGCAATACTACGCTTCAGATAAAACTTATGGACGGCGTCACCGTGATCGACGTTGCGTGGAACGGTACGACCCCGACCGAAGGACTTTATGATACGACACCCGGGTCGGAGAAATACTACTCCATGGAGCGCGTATCGACACCCTCCGACGGATCCAATCCGCTCGAGTGGTACGCGACGATTGATGCCAATTCAACCGCTGACTTTTTCGACGGTGGGGCAGACGAGCGCGGTACACCGGGAGCAACCAACCGGTCCGAAAACGAGCCGCTCGCGCATCAGGAATTCCTTCTCCGCGATACAGCATCTGCTACCGTTTCTGCTGTTATTGCCGATGACGAAGTGGCCACTCCGTCCGGCGGTGCTACCCTTTCTGTTGATAAAGGCGACACCCCGGTGGCCACCGAGTCAGCAACCGTGCCGGAGCCATCAATTGCCGCCGAACCCGATGCTTCTGCCGCCGCAACACCCGCACCGGATAGCCAACCGTCACCCCAACCCATCTCAACGCCAGAACCCGAGGAAACACCTGCACCACCACCGGAACCGACACCAACCCTGGATTCCGCGCCCGAACCCACGCCGGAAATAACCTCGACGCCGAAACCGTCACCCACCCCTAAACCAGATCCAGCAGTTGAGCCAACTCCTCCCGTTGAGTCTGCTGCGACACCCGAGTCTATACCATTATGAAACGCTTCATCTTAACCATCTTAACCGTCTTTACCCTCTCGTTTCTTTTAAGCAGCGGGGTGATGGCTAGCGATTTGGACGTTTCCTGCAACGGATCCGGCTGTACACCGTCCAGCTCCCCGGCGCTATTTACCAGCACAGAAAAATGGTACCCGGGCAAATCCGTCGCCAAAACAATCCGCATTACCAACGCGGGTACTGACTTACTGGATGTTTCAACAAAAAAAGATAATTCGTCGGCCACCGGCAATCTCGACACCGTGACCACACTTTCTATCCGAAGAGTAAGCACTAATATTGTCGTCTGGTCCGGGACACTCAACGATTTCTACGGGGCAGGCGACATTAGCCTGGCAACGTTTTCAGGGGGTACGGTAGATGAATTTGACTACACCGTGGCCATGAATCAATCGGCAACAAACGCATATCAGGACAAACAAACTGCTTTTGACCTTTTACTCGGCTTTGTTTCATCCGGCCCTGCACCCACACCGACACCTACCCCTACGCCTTCCGATGGAGGAGGTGGAGGCGGTGGGGGAGGAGGAACGGTTTTGGGCGCCGGGGTTTCGGCGCCGGTGTGTAGCGATGTCTCCCCCGGGAGTGCCCCGACCTTAACGTCGGCGACGGCCGGCACCAACAGCGTCACGCTCACGTGGACAGAGGCTTCGGATCCGGTCACCTATTATCTGGTTGCCTACGGCACTTCATCGGGCTCGTACTCCTACGGCAACCCTAATGTGGGCGGCAAAGGTACAACCAGCTACACCGTCAGTAACCTTTCCGGCGGCACGACCTATTATTTCGTGGTACGCGCAGGCAACGGCTGCGCGCCCGGGCCGTTTTCGGGTGAGGCAAGTACCACGCCCGCAGGCGGCACCACCACCGGTGTTGCACCCGGATTTGCCCCGGGCGTCTTAGGCGAGAGCACCCCATCGGCAACTCCGTCCGGTGAGGGAGAGGAAGTTTTTGGAACAGAAAACCCGCCGAACATTTTCCTCTGGAGCCTCCTGCTCGGTGCCGGATTAGGCGGAATCGGGGCCCTGATCTTCTTTTTAGCAAAACGGAGATCCGCATAAATTTAGCTTACTTGGCGTGCACGTGCATCCGGAGTAAGCTAATTCCTTCCGGTTGTCTTAACTGCACGCCGACGCTACAATGCGTTTATGGTCACAGCCATTTTCCTTCTCCTGCATATCCTGTTTGCGCTCCTTGTCTTTTTTCTCGTCATCGCATTCGTCGCCGGCGCGCCGTTTGTGCCGTCGACCAATCCGACGGCCCGGGTGATGATTTACCTGGCTCGTATCAAGCCGGGGATGAACGTGTACGATTTGGGCTCCGGCGACGGCAAACTCTTGTTTTTGGCGGCAGAAAAAGGGGCAACGGCAATCGGCTTGGAAATAAACCCGCTCCTTGTCCTTTGGACTCTTTTCAAAAAAACATTGTCCCCACACCGTAATCACATTATCGTGCTCTGGCGTAATTTCTGGACTACAGATCTTTCCTGCGCCGATGTTGTGTTTATTTACCTCCTGCCGTGGCGCATGGAACAACTCAAAAACAAATTGCAAAAAGAACTCAAACCCGGCAGCCTCGTCGTCTCCAACAGCTTCATTTTCCCTGACTGGAACATCCTTCGTCAGGACCAAAAAACCCACGTCTGCGTCTTCCGTGTTTGACTCCCACGCACCAGCGCAATACAATCAGGAAGAACAACTATGTTTGATGGACAGCAGACCGACGAACGCATTCTTTTTGAAATCACTCCGCATCCGATAAGCAAAATGCTTTCTTTGGTGCAATTGGTGCTGTTGGCATTCTTTTTTGGCCTCGTGCTGTTCCTCATCGCCTCCGTGGTACCTGCTGCCGGAACAGCTCTTCGGGCCATCGGCCTTATCCTACCGATTCTCATCATTGTCATCGGCTTCTGGTGGACCAGTACCGTCTTTGCCAAAGCCAAAACGTACATCACCGACCGCAGGATCATCCGCTTTGACGTTGTTTCGCCGTTTTTTACAACCAAACGCGCGCTGTTTTGGAATGAGGCGCTCAAAGCCAAAGCCTATGCGCCGAGCCTCATCTCCCGCTTCCTTGGAATCGGCGTGGTCGAGGTGGAGCCGCTCATGGGAGATAAGGAGAACGTGCGCGTCACTGATGTGGGGTATTTCGATGACCTGGCAAACTACATCGATAAAATTCTCTTCACGTTCAAAAATAAGCCGGCCGAGATCTCTACCATCAACCCCTTTGTTCCCAAACCCCGCGGCCACCGCGATTCCCCATAGAAGTATCGCATACTTCTATCCCAATCACACCTGTTCTTTGTCTTGATCAATGATATATTTGCCAACAATTTTTCCTTCCTGCTCGGATATTTCCCCACTAATGAAATCCCTATACTGTTCAGGATTATTATTGAAAGAAGAAAGTAGCACCTGTGTGTTCGTAATTTTAAAATAAGGTAAACTCCCTGGTGTAACGTACGTATGGCAGTCGCTAAACAACCACTGTTCAGGCTTTGTTGCCAAGTGTGCAAGGACCGGGTTCAAATGAATGTATCGGCTTACCTGTAGCACATCCTTGTCGTTGGGAACATGCTTTACCTTAAACCTTCCCTGAAAAACCACACCCTCGCGCTTGTTGCGCCGGTTAAACTTGTGACTGTACGTGATACATAATCTACGCATAAACTCAGAAACGGTTTGGAAGGATGCGATACTTCCATCCGGTTGTTTAGTTTCACCGATCGGCACTTTTACTTGTACCAATAAATGAAAATGATTAGGCATGAGACAATATGCAAGAAGATCCAGGAGTGGACGGAACAATCCATTGCTAAGCGGATCAGCTTTATACGTAACAGGAAAAGGCGGCTTTGCTGACGGAAGTATCGCATCCTTCTGTGTCGGAAACCCTATAAGGAGATAGCGGAGAATGTCCTGAAAGTCGTGGTAATCATCAATGCTAAAAAACGTAGGAAGCTTCGCTACACCGCGGTTATAAATATGATAGACCCC
>JACREP010000085.1 GCA_016218185.1 Candidatus Gottesmanbacteria bacterium
CGAAGATGGGGTCAAGGTCTTAAGTAACGTGGTTGCGTCAAGTGCAGCGATGCACGAAAAATACGGCGGCATCGTGCCGGAGGTTGCCAGCCGCGAACAACTCAGGTGCATTATCCCGGTGCTAACCGAATCGATCGAATCGGGGTCAGGCCTTAAGAAAGGCCAGACCCCCCTTGCCGTGATCAAGCGCCATATTGACGCCATCGCTGTAGCTGTGGGTCCAGGTCTTATTGGAAGCCTTCTCGTCGGTGTAGAAACGGCAAAAACCATCGCACTCGTCACCGAAAAACCAATTATTCCGGTCAATCATGTAATTGCTCACATGTACGCGAATTTCGTTAACCCCTCTATCATCCCGAGCGAAGGCGAGGGATCTCTTGCGCATGCAAGCTCAAACGAGTTGAGAGATTCTTCGGCTACGCCTCAGAATGACAAAAAAATCACCTTTCCCGCAATTTCTTTGGTCGTCTCCGGTGGACACACGGAACTGTATCTGATGAAATCCATTAAGGACTTAGCTTGGCTCGGCGGGACGCTGGATGATGCGGCCGGAGAGGCATTTGATAAAACCGCGCGACTGTTGGGATTTGAGAGTCGCGGCGGAGTGGCTATACAGGAAGCGGCCAAAAAATGCCAAATGATAAACCCGCCCGCCGGCGAGGCAGGTGCTAAATGCCAAATAAAATTACCAAGACCGATGATCGGGGATGAAAGCTTAAATTTTTCCTTCAGCGGCTTAAAAACTGCGGTGATGCGGCAATGGAAAAAATGCGAAGATCATTCAGAAAAACTGACCAATGCATTTGCCCACGAAATTCAGGAATCCATCACCGATGTATTAGTAGAAAAAACATTGCGCACGGCAAAAAAATATCGGGTTAAATCAATTCTTCTCTCCGGAGGAGTTGCTGCAAACACTCGCTTGCGCGAAAAGTTTAAAGCATCGCTTATCGCTTATCACTTATCTCCAGACAGACTTTTTATCCCGCCTGTCAATTTGTGCACCGACAACGCCGTCTACATCGCAAGTTATGCGTTTTTCCGAGGACACCCCGCTGACTGGCACGAGGTGACCGCGTGTCCAGATCTAAATATAGAAGTTCAAGCTTAGCCAATCAGTTCATCTATCGTCTTGTGCGGGGTGCCCATAGTTGCCGCTTGAACTGGCTCCGGGAAAGCACGATCCGTTTGTTGCTCCCGAACCAACGCTTGTTCAAGCTCGCTCCGTATATCTTTTGCGTACCATGAATCTGCATTCCCACCACACGCCAGATAATCTTTGAGTAGTACTGCTAGCCCCGGTACTTTTCGGTCTGCATCTTTATGATCTTGGTAATTTGCAACTGCTGAGACTGGAACTTCTTTGCCCGTGCCCCCCATGGCTATTTCTTCCGCAACGACTGCGTTCAGCCACGTTTGGAAAACCGGCGTATGAAATCTTGCCCCTCGTCGTATTGCTTCAATCATGACTTCCACCTCCTCCGGGCAGATAATAAGATGGAAGGTACTCTCTCTCTCTCTGGGCAAAAGTCAAGGAAATGGGGTATACTGTGACTATATGACCCATCCACCGAAGTCGCTCCAGCCGTTCCTTTGGTCTACAGCGGTCAACCTTCTTGATCTGAAGCGAGATAAAAGCTACATTATTCATCAGCTTCTTCTCTATGGAACCTTCAAAGAACTCCGCTGGCTCTTCACCACGTATCCTAAACGAGAAATCGTCGATGTTTTCATTCACCAACCAATACGAATGTACCCGAGAGATATGTACGTTTTCGTCAAAAACCACCTCCTCTCTCTTTTCCATGTTCAGCTCGATGAACACAAATACGTCACTTCCATATCTGGGCCGGTTAAACCCAGAGCGGCAGACCGTCTTACGTAAACTCAAGGCGTTTGCTGATCGATATATTCTGGCCGGCGGTACAGCCATCATGCTGCATATCGGCCATCGCCAGTCGTACGACTTCGACTGTTTCACTCAGGAAAAGCTTCCTGTGTCGTTGTTCGGGAAAGCGAAGCGCGTTTTAGGGAAAGACGCCATGCTCATCCTGCGCCAGACGGACGAAATGCTTTTCGTCATGACGCCGGAAGCCGTAGAAATTAATTTCGTGTGGTACCCGTATCCTTCACTACACTCCCCCGTTCATACACCATATCTCCCCATGGCGCATCTTGATGATCTCGTCTGCAACAAGGCCTTCACGTTGGGTAGACGTCCACAGTGGCGCGACTACGTGGATCTCTTTTTTCTGTTGAAATGGAAATTCTATAATCTCGAAACTATCGTAAGACTCTCTGAGAAAAAATTCGGAGGGGAATTTAACGCGAAGCTATTCACAAAACAACTCACGTACTTTGATGATGTGCAGTTGCGTCCGACCGTATTTCTCAAAGAATCCTATACTGATGAAGAAATCAAGACATATTTAGGGGATCAGGCGGACGCCTACCTGGCAACCGTGCTGCCGGAAGCAGAGTAAAAATAGAAGTTTAGACTCTGCTGTATACTATCTGGCAAACACGTGCGTGTCATTTAGTATACGCACTTCTTCAATACACCAGGGCGAATAGTTCGTCGGATTCCTTTTTATTTCCTCTAAAAACTCCTCCCACTTCACCCACTTCCAATCTGCAACTTCCCGGGCGTTCTGGTGCGGGATGGCATCACAGTAACCGACGAGTATCGGACAAATTTCGTTTTCTACGATGCCGTTGCCGTCAGCGAAGCGGTAGCGGTACGGTGCAACCTCTTGTATTTGTATTAAGGTCTCACCTTGCCTAGCAAGGTGAGACCTTTTCAGAACTAATTCAATTCCCAACTCCTCTTTCAAACGCCTCTTGGCGGCATCTATAACGCTCTCCCCCGGCCCCGGGTGCCCGCACACCGTATTGGTCCACACGCCGGGAAACGTCTTTTTTGTTTCCGCGCGCCTGGTCACCAATAGCTCTTTTTTGGAATTAAACAAAAACAACGAAAACCCGCGGTGGAGCGGAGTATCTGCAGTATGCACTTCATCTTTTGGCGCGGTCCCTAAGATGATATTTTGTTCATCAACTAATACAACAGGTTCCGGCATTGTTAATTTGTTATTTGTTTAATGAGTGGGCCAGCTTGGTGACGATCCAAGTGCCCCCATCTTATAAGGATGGTGCTCTACCGATGAGCTACTGGCCCGCGGTGATATTATATCAAAATTAGAGTCCGAGGCGCTCGCGGGCGTGGGTGATAATCTGGCCGACCATCCGGTTATAGTCCCACCCGGCTGCACGGGCCGCGGCGGGATAGTAGGAAACCACATCGGTCCCGGGCGTGATAGCAGGAAGTGTATTAATCTCCAGGAGGTGCGGTTTCCCGCCAGCATCCAACCGCAGGTCAATCCGCGCAATATCCCGGCAATTCAATACCTGATAGGCCTTTTTGCAAAGCTGTTCAATAATCCTCTGTAAGCCCGGCGTGAGTTTAGCCGGACAAATATAGGCCTTGGACGGGTCTGGAAGCGTATCTTCAAATAGCCACTTTGCTTCATACGACGCAAATTTCTGCAGATGCTTAGGGAAAATATCATAGTTCTGTTCAACGATAGGCAGGACGTACGCCCCACGGCCGACTCCGGGATTTCCCATCACGGCTACCGTGAATTCTCTTCCCGGCAAAAATTCTTCAACTAAGACTCCATTGCCGCAAAGATTCCGCGTATCCCGAATTTTTTTTAGGAGTTTCTGCGGTTCGTAGATCAAATTATCATTAAATAGTCCTTTACTGGACCCTTCGCTATTTGGCTTTACCAACACCGGAAAGGTAAGCCCCTCAACATGCGGTTTTTCTTTGTACCCGATTTCGACAAACTTCGGCGTCGGCAGTCCATGATGCTGCCAAATTTTTTTTGTTAATGACTTATCCAGCGTCACCGCCTGCGTCAGCGCCCCGGAATGCGTATACGAAATCCCGAGCATTTCCAACATCGCCGGAATTTGCGCTTCCCGTACTTCTCCGCCCAGGCCTTCCGCGATGTTGAAAACCAAATCGATGCGGCCTTTGAGTTTTTTCAGTTTTTCGTATGCATCTTCGTCTGCTTCCACATCGACGCATTCGTAACCGTTGGCGACAATCGCATCATGAATTGCGGTAATGGTTTTTGGTTCATCGAATTCCGCTTCTTCCTGCGCGCGGGCGTCAAGACTGGATTTGGTATGCCGAACATTAAATAAAAAAACAATCCGCATGATTATCTACATTAATTGATTCGTAGAGAATGTAAAGAGGGAAAATGTCAGAGTCTCGCGCGTTGGGAAACTTCTGCTTCCACCATTTCACGGGATCGGCCGTATTTCAGACGCGACAACTGCACAATGGCACGCGCGACATTGGGATTGCGCTCTGTTTTTATTTTGCTCATGTCTTTCGTCAGATCCATGCTGAATGGTTTGACCGGCTCATTGTGCACAATGGTTTTCATGTACGCATTATATTTATCGATGTTGATGAGATCTGCCTCGTTAAAGGTCGGCTGGAACTCGTGCTGTAGGTAATTGGCGTCGGTCACTCCCACCCGAAATGCAATCAGAGACCCGACGTTGCCGAATACCGCATTTTTCACTTCTTCCTCCATCTGCCCGATAAACTGGTTGGCAACGATCAGGTTCAGGCGGTACTTTCTGGCTTCGGATAATATCTGCGCAAAGTCGGGTGTTGCAAAATTTTGAAACTCATCCACGTACAGGTAAAAATCGCGTCGCTCCTCCTCCGCAATTTCCTGCCGGCTCATGGCGGAGATGAGAATCCGGGGGACCAAAATAAGACCAAGAAAATTACTGTTTTCCTCACCGATTTTTCCTTTGGACAAATTCACTAATAAAATTTTTCCCTCATCCATAACGCGCCGGAAATCAAAACTTGACTGCGATTGACCGATGATGTTGCGCATGAGTTTATTGGTGACGAACCGACCGAACTTGGATACGATGTAATCAAGCACTTCGGATTTATGAAAGTCTGCGGTTTGGGCAATCTGATCGGTCCAGTACCGCCGGATGATGGGGTCAGTCACTTTCGGCAATAGTTCCTGCACAAAGCTGCTGTCCGTTAACACGCGCACAACCTCAACAAAGGTATTGCCCGGCTCGCACATGACGGTCAACATCGCATTTCTTATGGCGTGTTCAAACCGCGGGCCGATGATACCGGTTTTCATGGGATCATACAGCTTATACATAAGTCCGACAATCGAGGTAACGACAAAATGTTTCTGCTCTTCTGTTTTTGCCTCCAGCATGTTTAAACCCATCGGCCGCTCGGTATCGGACGGGTCAAAATAAATCACGTCCTCCGCCCGTTCCGGTGGAATACGCGTAAGCACTCCGTCGATTAAATCTCCGTGAGGATCAATGACCGCCACCCCTTTCCCGGCATGGATGTCCTGCATAATCATTTCTTCCAGAAGCTGGGATTTACCGGTACCGGTTTTCCCTATCACATAGACATGGCGTCTCCGGTCATCTTCACCCAAATAAATTGGCCGCTCTACCCCGCGGTATTTAGATACGCCCAAAAAGAGCCCGGTCGTGGGGATTTGCGACGGAGCCGGCGCGCGCTTGGCATTGATCCAATAGATATGGGCAGTTTCCACGGACTTGTTGGGCAGATGAAAAACAGAAGCCAGCTCATCGCTGTTAAGCACACTATACTGTTTGAAAAACGGGATGTTGATGATCGGGAAATAGCGGTAGATAAAATCGATCATGAATAGTTTTTTAATCGGGTAGCGCACTTTCGTAAAATGGTTATGATCCGAAGAAAACTGTCCGAAACTGGCAATCAGGTTATCCAGATGCATGGTCGCCAACTCTTGCGTGGGAGAAGAAACGACCAGTCGAACAACCGCATGAAATCCGGGTTTACTCACTTTTTGTTCAATCGCCTCCAGCGCTTTCGGATCAACACTAAAACTTGCCTTTTCGGGATTTGCTTCGTTTTTTTTCACTTTCGATATGTATGATCGGCCGACCGTACCCCATTTACCGCTCGTCGGTTGTATAACTAGCTGCACCACGGCTCCTTCTCCGGCTCCCATTTTCGCCAAAACCGATGTAATGGAAGAAAGCGGATCGGTGGGCAAATCGCGGTAGATGCGAAGAGGAAAATAGTCTGAACTTGCAAGGCAAAGGGCAGCAAACGCCACCTTTCCCTGGTTGCTAAATATGGAATATTCCTCCACCTCTTTAATGTCCGCACCCGGATATGCGCCGTGCAGTTGCTTTTCCACAAGATCAACTAACTTTCGTGGTACGGACACATAGAAACGGATGTCCTCGGATTTGGCGACAATTTCAAATGACAGGTGATCCTGCGGCTTGAGGAATGAAAAAAATCCGGCATGGTAAATACTGTGGAGACTGGCAAAAAATTGTTCCGCGGCATCGATTTTTATTTCGTTATCCCGCGGCACGGCAATTTGGAGAAGTACATAGTCAAGCGAACGTTCCTCACGGTTACGATATTTCCATACTAGAAATGCAATATACCCCAAAAGAAATAATCCTCCCAAAAAAACCGCCATAAAGAAGAGGCTGACGCCAAATACTTCCGTCCGGTAGATGAGATCGAGAAATTGTTCCGGCATACCGTACTATGATTTAACCCGCATCACTTTTCCGTGGATATATTTAATTCCCATATGCAATTGTTTGAGTCTCCGAAGGCACCATTCAGCAAGCCAACGGATGGAACTGACAATACTCTGATGAAGTCCGACGGCAATCTGGTCATCAGTTAAGGGGAGCGCAACCGTCTGAACAGACGGTGCTGGCACATTTGCTCCCATGGGTTTTACCCCCATCTGGGCCACCGACTGCGGTATGGAAACCGTGGTCGGATGCATGCTGACACCAGCCGCGGATACTTCTCGGGACAGCTCCATCTCAACCCCGCTCACGTCGCGCAGCCCCGGCTCACCGAGCCCAACCCCACCTTCTATCTCTTTGCCGATTGATCCAACATCCGTCCCAGATTGGGTTATTGGGTTATTGGTCGGATTATTTGTTCCCGTCGCTGAGGCGGGATCGGGCAGATCGCTCATACTTGTATGATATCACGTTGCATAGGCAAATATTACTCCTCCATGGGGCAGGAATAGTTTTTTGTTCCTTGTAGATTTTTTTGTCGTATTTGGGCGTTGGTATTTAGTATTTTGGACTCCTGATTCACGTAGTTGAGCAAGATACCAAATGATAGCAAAAAGAACCCACGGAGCTGGTTCTCGCTGGACCAACCCCTCCGGCATGTGCTCCTTCAACTTTTCTATAAGACTCCCCTGTTTCGTTCCTTCAATAAGCGTTAATTTGAGCGACTGGAGCGATCGATAGTATCCATCAAGCTTCAACAATAACCATACGGTTATGGCAAGTGAAAAGTTCTCCACGTGTTCGCGCTCGATTGTTTCTCTTGTTTCTTCATCCTTAAGAACCACGAGGGGAACTTCGCTGGCACGATCTGCCAATGCGTCCCACAATTCACTCATCTGAAGAACGACCACTTCTTCCTCATGCTCCACAATTTCGATTGCTTGTTCTGCTGGTATATCATCAACGCGCTGAATCAATTCCTTGACCCAAGTCAACACCGTTATATCAATGAGTTCGATATTTGAAGTTGTTTCTGTTTCTTGTGTACTCTCAACAGGCAAAATTTCCCTGAACGCTTCTCTCTCTTTTTCCGTCAATGGAATTTCCCGCTCTTCTTCTCCAATTGCTTGTGCGTCTTCAACAAGCATCATTTCCGGGTGCGCAAGGATATCCAGGGCAAATATTGCCGCGGGTATGGCAATTCCTTTTATTTCTGGCTCCACGGCAAACGTAATCAATTCTCGCGCGCCATCCATCCCTTCCCACGTTTCCTGAACCGTTTTGAGAAGTTCCTGTCCTTGTTCCGTACTCCGCCATAACATTTCTTCATTTTGCGTAACCATATCCGTCTCTTGTTTCGCCAATGGACGACCCAAAAGGCGTTGCAAAAATTGAGGTAAAACAATAGGCTTTTTTTGCACATCTTGTTCCGTGAAGTGCCGTAGGTTACTGATTAACAATTCAAATTCTTGTTGCAAACTTCTGGTTACATATTCAGCCGTATGAATTGTATCCGCAATAATATGGTCGGATATTCTTGCTCTTTCTTCGGCAGTATCATCATATACAAAGCGATCTCCATTATGGTGTTTTAGGATATGCACTGGTTCGTCAACAGGCTCATAATCTGCTTCTGTGTGATCGTGATAAGGTTGTTGAATAGAACCATCTGTTACGTCGTAAGGCGCAGTAATGATTTGTATTTCTTCACGTGCGGGAGGTTTATCCGTAAAAATAAACACGCCATCTGCAAAATCGACTTCAGTTGCTCCAGATGATTTCTTTTGCATAACTTCCCTTGCTTCTTCCATTGAAAGAAATCTGCCATCCTGCGCGATCCTTTCTATAATCATCTGGCCCCTTTGCTCCTTTTCATCCCATACCATAGTGATTTGATCCCGTATTGCCTCATTCCCTTTGGTATCTTTGTTGTGGCTTACATGGGATACTCTTTTTGCGCCATTCACCAACGCTTTCTCCATAAGAGTCATCGTTGCGTGTTCTCGCGCATCATATTCATGAGGACGCAATCGTTTTTGATCCCTATACATCTCTTGTAGTGTTTTTCCAAAGTTAGGATAAAAAATTTTGCCGTCTTTTAGAGTAAATTCCGGACCTTCTGCCATCTGTGGTCCCTTTTTATCCTGATCCACATATTTCCTATTTTCGCGCACCTGCGGCCGAAGAATATCTACCACCTTCATGTGGATTTCTCTTCGCTGCGCCTTATCTTGCAAATTTATTGTTGGTGTCTTTGCTACTTGTTGTTTGAATAGATCATTGTAAATATCTTTATAGAGACTTTTGTTATCAGAGCAGCCTCCCGTTGGACATTGCCGCTTCGCCGGATCCTCTGCGTTGTCGTCTCCTAGATATGTATGTTGCATCCCACGACCGTGTGTTATAACATACATCTTTTGAGGCTGGAACTGATCACTAACGTCAAGATCGATGAGGGTTGGATTAAAACTCTGAGGCCCTTCCATAGCATCTCGAGGCTCCTCAATAATGCCTTGCGGTTGAGGAGCATCCCCTTCTTTAGGCTGAATTCCTGGCATAGATTTCTCCCATCATCCCAGTACTACGCTTACTTGCTCGCAAGGGCTCCGTCCTTGCCTCGCAAGAGCGCGAGTACGGGATTGATGGTTCGTAAACTCGTGAATAAGAATTCACTTGTTAACGAACGCATCAAAAAAAACTTCTCGAGTGAGAAGTTTTGTGTCGCATCTCCCCTCACTCGAAGGATACGCGTATGTCAAAAGCCTTCGACCGGACTATAACCGTTGCGGTACAGTTCCCGAATTTCGCGGGATTCGGAGCTTTTGACTAGTTATATTTCACTTTTCTGTCGGGGAAGACCGGACCATGTGGTCTCCTCGACATTCGCTTGTTTATTTATAAACCGTGCGAGCATAAAAAACAAGTCAGATAATCGGTTGAGGTATGCGATAAACAGATTGAGCGTTTGTTCATCTAAATCATGTTCATGCGTTTTGAGTGCTACCATCTGGCGCTCCACTCTTCGGCAAATGCTTCGGGTGATATGCGCATGAGATGCAAGGTCTGCGCCTCCGGGTAATATAAAACTCGTCAGCTTTGGAAGTTCTTTCTCCGTCGCATCGATACGGGCTTCTATCTGCGGTATGCGCTCGCGTATGGCCGCAAGCTCTGTTTTCCAACCGGCAAGCCGGCTGCCGATGGTAAACAAATCCGCCTGAATGGTATGAAGAAACTGCTGTACGTCCGGCACGGTAAAATCCGAAGCGACGTGTCCGATCCAACTGTTGAGCTCATCCAGCGACCCGTACACGTCTACCAATTCTTCGCATTTTAAGACGCGTTTGCCGCCAAAAAGAGAGGTGGATCCGGTATCGCCGGTACGGGTATAAATAGGCATACTATTTCTTTGTCATCGCGAGACCGTTCTGACGGCGCGGCGATCCCGGCTTTACTTCATCGAAAAAGAGATTGCTTCGCTGCGCTCGCAATGACAGCCTCACTCTAGCATTCCGAGTATCCGCAGCTATAGCACTTCTTGCACCCTTCTTCAAATACGAGGCTTGCTTCTCCGCAGCCGGGACACAAGTCAACGGTCACAACCCGTCGCTCGGTCAAGAGCATCTGCTGCGCCGGCACGGTCAGGGGTTGTTCCGCGGGTTCCACGTCCGGTGCTGCGGGCTGTAATGCGCCTGGCTCTTTAGCATGGCCATTTGTGGTAAGCACCGTCGAACTATTTGTCTCTGCCGGTTTACTGTCTGCATGTACCACGTCAGCCGGAGTTGCCGTTTCCAGCCGGTGTTTGGTGAAAAATCCGAAATGCCGGTCAATCACTTTAGCCACCGCATCCGGTAAACTTCGCACCCGGTTTTCTCCAAATCCCAAGCTCCGGGCCCCGCCGATGCCGATAAGTTCTGCGGCGATTTTGCGCGCCCGCTCCATGGTCGGGATCGGTGAGGCAATCCGAAACATGAGGGAAATAAGCCGGCCCACCGCCTCGGCCATGGCAGTAACGTCGCTGCCGGCTTTCCCGACGTTGATAAACATCTCCAGCGGTTGGTTGCCGCCGTTGGTATTGATAGTCACATACGCTTGCCCCACCGGCGTTTCTACCTGATAGGTTGCGCCGTGCACGACCATTGGCCGGGGTTTGACTTCCGGCATCGGCGGGGCAACCGGCTTAGGCGCTTCTTTATCCGCCGTGGCTTTCGCGTCGGCGGGTTCTTTGCGTGTCAGTACTCCCGCACGGCTTCCTTCCCGCATATATGTAATACCCTTGCATCCTTGTTCGTATGCGAGGGTGTAGAGCTTTTTCACATCTTCTACCGAGTGCGTAGCAGGGGCATTCACGGTTTTACTAATCGACGCATCCACATATTTTTGAATCGCCGCCTGCACGAGCACATGATCCTCCGGCGTCAGGTCATTGGCAGAAACAAAATACTCCGGCCGTTCCTCCCGCTTGGGTTCCCGGCCGTGTGTTTTTTTGAACTCCTCAAGCCATGCATCGTACAACGGGTGCCGCAGCACGTGTTCGCCCAGGCGGTCACGCCGTATAAACTCAAACTCATAGACCGGCTCGATGCCGCTACTTACCCCCGAAAGAAGCGAAGTGGAGCCGGTGGGTGCCTGTTGAAGGATAACGCTGTTTCGCACGCCGTGTTTTTTCATTTTTTTGCGCACGTCTTGGGGCAGTTGTTTGACGAAGTAGCCGTCCAGATGCCTTTGTATGTCTATTTTGGGAAATGCTCCTTTTTCTTTGGCTATCTCAACCGATGACTCATACGCTGCGTCGCGGATCATTTTATAAATCTTATCAATGACCGACAGACTTTCCGGCGAGCCATACCGGAGTTTCATTTTAATAAGGGCGTCTCCCAATCCCATGGTACCCAGGCCAATACGGCGCTCTCCCTGCTGCTGCACCTTTTTAATCTCGTCAAACACATAGAAATCCGCGTCAATCACATCATCCTGGAACCGCACGCCGACGCGGGCCACTTCAGCCAAACGCTGGTAATCCATCTCGCCGTTTTCATTGACCAATGCGGCAAGGTTTATGGAGCAAAGATTGCAGACTCCAAAATTCGGGAGGCCCTCCTCACCGCAATTGGAAATGATGATGCCATTCGCGGCAAAACGGTGGACATCGGCAACGGTAATATCAAAAACGTCTTCCACTCCATCTTCTTCCAACCGATCAACCGTTGCCGTAAAGGTTTTATTGTACGGACCACGAACGTATGTTGCCAAAAGCGACCGCAATTTTTCCTGCTTTTCTTCCTGAAGAAACCCAACAAGACCCGCAAAAAGATGAAGGTCTGATTTTGAAATAACAAGATCGTGGTAGGCTTGACAGTGATATGACGCTTTCCCGCCTTTACCATCGGGTAGCATTCTTTCTCCCGCATCCCGACGGTTCTCATAGAGAGTACTCACGATACCGAAATTCAAAAGCAACCGCTGGACATCAATAAGAAGTTTTTTGCTCACTGAAGTAAGCCGTACGGATACGCCTTTTACCGGAGTACCGGCAACATGCCCGTCGCTGGAAAACAGTCCCTGCAAAAAGCCGCGCTGCATCGCTTCCGAACCGGCAAATACCACAGAGGGCACCGCATACTTGTCTTTATACGACAATCCGTACCGCTTTGCCATCCGCCACAAACGGACAGATTCTATGACTGCCTTATCTTCTTTTTTTACGTATTGCGGTGCAATCGGGTATGATCGCGACACAATTTGTTCTCCGTCTACCATCGCTGCAACCATCTGGGCAAATCGTGGAGCAAGCTCCTCTTTTTCTTTCCGGTAAAAATAGAGGGTCGCCACATCTTCCTTCATGCTTCCGTCGCCCACCAGCCATCCGAGCACCTGTCCCTCTTCCAAAGTCCCTTGCACGCCAAATGCGCCGCCCATCGTTAATGTGAGTTTGTCCCCTTGTATAAGCTTGCTTGCTTCTGTTTTTCCCCGTAGGGCATAAACCTTATGATCGCCCGTTAATCGAATTTCATAACCCTCTTTCGTTATCAGTCGATATACCTGTTTTGTGCCGGTCTTAAATACCGCAGAAGACAAATAGGACCTCCCGTCCACAACAACAGTAAACGGTTTCCCTTCTTTGTAAAGATCGCCTATTGATCGGATGCCGTTGCCCGTAGAAACGAGGGTATCCGCTGTGACGCACGGATTCACGCAGTTGACATACTCGTAGTAGTAATTGTTAAACCATTTGTTGTAGCGCTCCATAAATACGACTCCCGGTTCGGCACTGCGCCATGCCGCCTGGGCAATGAGGTCCCATAACGCACGTGCCTTGATGGTTTTTCTGACCACCGGCGTTTTCCCAAGTGCCACCCAATTGGGCAAGTAGCCATCCCATTTGGTGTCATAGTCCGGATCGTTGGTATCCGGAAATACCAAGTTCCAATCGGCATCTTGTTTGACCGCTTCCATAAATTTGTCCGAAACACACACGGAAAGGTTGGCGCCGTTAATACGGGAAAGGTCCTGCTTGACGGTGATAAACTCCTCGATATCCGGATGCCAGTCCCAGAGCATAAGCATGAGAGCTCCGCGGCGGGAATTTGACGTATAAAATCCGTTGCCGGAAAGAAGATGGGTATCGGCAACCTCCAAATCATAGACCGGCGAGGGCCCTTTGGGGAGAATGCTTACAATCGTATCCGGCACACAGGAAGCCAAAAGTTCCACATCAGGCCGATCAGGCTCGCGGATGAGTGGTGCATGCTCTTGCAAAAACAACGCTGCTTTCTGGCTGGTCGTTGGGTTGGTACGCGCCATCGTTCGCTGAAAGTAGGCAAGGTACGCGAAGCGGTCATTGACGTTAAACGGCCAACCGAACGCGCCGTCACGAACCGATGTCTCATAATCGTTCACTTTCTCTGTCCACGGTGCAAGGATCGCGGCAAAACGCTTCATAAACGTTTGGCCGTTGACCGTTACTGCGTAGAGTGCCCTCCAGTTTTTCTCTTTTCGTTTTTGCACCTTTATCCGAGATGCAATGCCGAGATTCAGAAGAAGAAGTTGAAGCTCTTGCGCAAATTGTTTACAGACCGTCGTAATGCGCAGTCCCCCTTTCCCCCCGCGGTTGGTGCCGTCACCCATGAATACCCCGGCGATGTAGGCGGCGACAACTGACTTGGGCGAACGGAAGATTTGTTCCGGCACGGTCACCGTGATGCTCGATTCCTTCATTAAATTATTTTTAACAAGGTACTCATTGAGTTGTCGCGAAAACATCTCCACATCCCACACTGCTCCATCGCCGTTATGGATCTTGGGTTCTATCGCAAAACATCGCGTGATAGCCCCCACAAGCGTCTTGAGATCCTCCGGCCGATCATGGGCCATGGCAATGCGGATGCCTTTGCCGTGAGGGCTATACTCATCGGCGATTTTAGAACCGTCAGCGTGGTAGACACCGATGAGAAACGCCAGATCCCGGGTAAACTCTGTGGGGACGGTGAGGTCTTTTCTGCCGTATGAGTGTTTACTAGGAAGCGGGATATTCGTAGAGAGCGGCACGAGTGGCACATCATCACGCCAGTCTCCCAAAAGCATCACGGTGTGATCGCCTTCTCTCAGGTCAGAGAGGGGAGACAAAAAAAATTCTCCTTTCTCGTTGAAGGTCAAAAATTTATGTTCAGCCGTTACCATGACACGCAGTCCCGACGCTGTGGTCACCTCGTAGATGTCTTTTGTACCGTTGTCGAATTTCGCCGTTACTTCTTTATACCCTTGGTGCGTTGCGGCAAAGGCACGTCCTTTTCTTGCCACTATTTCCTCAATCGGGACGAGTCCACGGTGCGTCATAATCCGCGTCCGGGGCGCAAAGCACCCCCCTTGCTGGATGATGTCCCGGGTGGCAACGGAGAAAAGCTCTGCCCAGTTGCAGGGACCGGAGGAAAATCCGTTGACTTTTTTCACCCGCGCCCCGCGGGGGCGCAGAGAGGACAGATTGATACCCACACCGCCGCCGCGCGACATAATTTCCACCATCTGGGTTAAGGTTTTAAGAATCCCGCCGCGGGAATCGTGGGGGGACGGGATGACAAAACAATTGTAAAATGTCACCTTATATCCGGTTCCGGCCCCTGATAATATTCGGCCTCCCGGCACAAAGACAAAGTCGGCCATTGCATCGTAAAATTTTTCTTCCCACGCCTTCTGCTTTGCCTTTGGCTCAATAAGCGCTATGGCATGAGCCACGCGGCGCCACATTTCTTCCGGCGTTTTTTCAATCGCGTGACCCGCTTCGTCTTTTAAGGCATAGCGGTCAAGAAATACTGTTTGTCTGATGCCGGTAAGTTCCATATTAGAGAAGCTTTTTCACTTCTTTTTCAAAATCTTCTATATCTACAAATTGCCGAAATACGCTTGCGAACCGAATATACGCTATCTTGTCCAACTTTTTCAATCTCTTTGCGACAAGTTCTCCTATCTTTTTACTTTGCACCTCTGTCGTATCCCCGCCGATGAGTTCCCGCTCGACTTCATCCACGATCCGATCTACATCACCAGCTTTAATTGTCGTTTTGCCGCTTGCCCGCCAGATGCCGCGCCGCAATTTTTCCCGGTCAAACGTCTCGCGGCGCTCATCTTTTTTTATGACGGTGAGCGGCACATGCTCCACGCGCTCATAGGTCGTAAACCGCTTGTCGCATTTGGTGCAGCTACGCCGCCGCCGGGTGACCGTCAGATCCTCACTGTCGCGCGTTTCGATAACATCGGTATTGTCAAAATTACAGTACGGACACTTCATCTGTGTGAAAATACAAACACTATATGTGGTGCCAGAACAAATGCTAAGACACTAATAAAACAGAGTCAACTGGCAATTTCTATATCAAAGGAGTGCAGTATTAATTTCTAGCTTCAATGGGTTTTATTGAGGAAAAAGTACGGGGAAAAAGAAACAAATAAGAGATAAGAAATAAGAGATAAGAGAAAAATAAAACAACTCTCAAACACCTGAATACTTTTTGTTAACAAACCAGTAGAAATGCTTTGTTTTACTTATCCCTTTTCACTTATCTCTTCTCTCTCTTTTTATCCTCATTTCATCTTCGGCACTTCTCCCTCAAGCGTTCGGACAAATTCCAAGGAACCGGTAAAACCGGCTTTCTGCGGATCAGCGGACTTCACAATGAGTTCCTCGAGTACTTCCGCGTGTTTCGTTAGTGATTTTTCTAAGCGGTCCACATCTCCCGGCAGGATCTTTCCCTGGGTTTTGAGTAAAAGAAGGTTGGAAACCGCACGGTGCATGTACTTTTCACCTTTCGATACGACAGCCTCCGCCAATTGTGCATTACCTTTTTCCAACAGTGCCTTCCCCATAACCAACCGTTTGTCCGCCTGAAGGATGGAGAACTCTACTTTTCGGGCCGGATCAACGATAAGGAAGTCCATTATCCTGTCCCGCAGAGCTTTAATGCTATACAGCGGATGATCCGGCAACATGCCCGGATAGGGTAATGCATATTCCGCAGTGATTGTGCTTTTTCCAAACACGGTTATGGGAGCTATAAAAATCGAAACTGCAAGAATAACGGAAGCAATGAATGATTGTTTCATATCTTTTAAGTATACTCCCCTCATGCAAGTTTTGCTATCTCTTTTTCCAGTTCCTTGACCTTCGGATATGACGCGTCAAGAATTGCCTGCTGACCGGCCGGCAGATGTTCGGCATTCCATAAAGCAAATCGCCCATCTACGCCAATTATTTTATATTTCACCATTTTATCTGCAAGAAACAGGATTTTCTCTTCCCATGTCTTAGGAGCTGTCAATGGGTCAAGGATGGCATGGAGCGGATGGGCTTTTACCAGTGCCGCTACTTCCTCCATCCCTTCC